>DASQTE010000482.1:0-6809 GCA_035642035.1 Blastococcus sp. | reverse complement strand
CGCGCAGATCAGCACGGAGCAGGTCGATTCCACCGAGGCGCCGGGCACCGTCATCGGCAGCACCCCGGGAGCCGGCAGCCCCGCGGGCAGGGAGACCCGCATCGTCCTGCAGGTGTCCGGCGGGCCGGCCGATATCCCCGTGGGGCCGGCCGATATCCCCGTGCCCACCTCGATCATCGGTCAGACGGAGACGCAGGCCCGTCAAACGCTGCAGGATGCTGGCTTCACGGGAACAATCACCAGCGAGCGAATTCCGGCGGAGCCTGGGGAAACTCCGGAAACAGTCTCCTTCAGCGACCCGCCGCCCGGAACCGAAGTGCCAGCTTCTCAGGCCATCATCCTGTACATCGCCGCGCCTCCCGAGGCCGACTGATCGCAGCCCCCGGCACACTACGAAGGGCTCCTCCCGTTGCGGGAGGAGCCCTTCGTCGTCCGGTAGGCGCGGGGTCAGGCGATGGCGGCCGAGAGGCGGCGCACGGCGGCTGAGGCGGCCTCGACGACCTCCGGGTCGGGCGCCAGGCCGCAGGCGGCGAGCCAGGTGGCGAGCATGCGGTGCCCGCCCTCGGTGAGCACCGACTCGGGGTGGAACTGGACGCCCTCGATCGGCAGCCCGCGGTGCCGCAGGGCCATCACGATCCCCGACGGCGTGGTGCCGGTCACCTCGAGCTCCGCCGGCACGGTCGCCGGGTCGACGGCGAGGGAGTGGTAGCGGGTCGCGGTGAAGGGCGACGGCAGCCCCGCGAGCACGCCTTCGCCCTCGTGGACCACCTGGCTGGTCTTGCCGTGCAGCAGCTCCGGGGCACGCACGATCACCGCGCCGAAGGCCTCGGCGACGGCCTGGTGGCCCAGGCAGACGCCCAGCACCGGCGTCCCGGCCTCCGCGGCGGCACGGACCATGGGCACCGTCACGCCGGCGCCGGACGGCGTCCCGGGGCCCGGTGACAGCAGCACCCCCGCCACGTCGAGGTCGGCGAGCTCATCGACGTCGACGGCGTCGTTGCGCCGCACGATGCAGCGGACGCCGAGCTGGCCCAGGTACTGGACCAGGTTGTAGACGAAGCTGTCGAAGTTGTCGACGACGAGGACGGGACGGTCGGCGGTGGTCGTGCCGCTCACTGTCCCTCCTCTCATCCGGCGGTGGCGTGCTCCAGGTCCAGGGGCCCATCGTAGGCGGGCAGCTCCACGGCGGGTCGCTCGCGGACGGTGAAGGTCAGCCCGTAGGCCTCGACGGCCTGCTGGAAGACCGCGACCTGCGGCGAGGCCGCCAGCTGGGCACGGACCGCCGACGGCTCGGCGACGGCCGCGATGACGAACGGCGGGGAGTAGGTCCGGCCCTGCAGCAGCAGGGTGTTGCCGACGCAGCGGACGGCGCTGGTCGCGATGAGCCGCTCGTCCATGATGGCGACGCCGTCGGCGGCGGCGGCCCACACGGCGTTGACGACCGCCTGCACGTCGGACTGGTGGATGACCAGGTCGTCCGGGCGGGCGTTGACCGGCAGGCTGCCGTCCGGGCGGGACGGCGCGTCGTCCAGCGTGATGACGACGCCCGGGCCGGTGAGCGGGACCAGGGCCGCGGACAGCGCCCCCGCGTCGCCGGCGGTCTGGGCCGCCGCGACGTCGGTGTTGCGCGACGCGGCCTGCTCGGTGAGCCGCTCGACCTGCCGCTGGAGGTCGCCGAGCTGGTCCTGCTGGCCGGCGATCACCTCGTTGCGCTGGTCGATCAGCCCGGAGAGCTCGGTGACCTCGCCGCCCCGCAGGTCCGTCCCCTGCGCCGTCCGCCCCGAGGTCGCGAACAGCACGCCCGCGAGCAGGGCCACGACGGGCACGAGGGCTCCCCAGGCGGACAGCCGCCGGCCGCCGAGGAGGGGTCGACGGAGCACCGAACGGCTCACGGGCACCTCCTCGGGGGGAACTCCTGGGGACGACGGCATGTGGCCCGGCCGCGCCGTCCCCCGAAAGCTTAGGCTGGGGACGGTTCCGGTCGGGGTGACAGCCCGGCCCACGGAAGGGAGTACGTCGCGTGCCCAAGTCCAAGGTCCGCAAGAAGTCGGCCTACACGCCACCCGATACGGTGCTGCAGCCGCGGTCGGCCCAGGCGCGGGCCGCCCAGCCCAGCCCCCGCTGGTTCGCGCCGGTCATGGTCGGGCTGATGCTCATCGGCCTGCTGTGGATCGTCGTCTACTACGTCGCCGGCGACCAGATCCCGTTCATGGTCTCGCTCGGGGCGTGGAACTTCGCGATCGGCTTCGGCGCGATGGTCGCCGGGCTGGTCATGTCGATGCGCTGGCGCTGACAGCCGACCGCCTTTACCCGAGGCCCCCGTCCCCGTCAGGGGGCGGGGGCCTCTGTCGTCCCCGGTGTGGACGCTGTGCACAAGCCGATGCGCCGTCCACAGGTCGACATGGCGCTCCACCCCCAGGGTTGTCCACCGCGTGTGGAGAGACGGAACGGACCCGGACTGCTCTGACCTGCGAAAACGCTCGCGGTGAGACTGATGTGACGGGAGCACCACCGGGGTAACTACACCTGTGTGAGTCTTTCCCCAGCTGTGCATGAGGCTGTGGATGTGTCGACAAGCAGTCACCCGCGGGGAGGTGACCGCGCCCCCCGTCTACCCGTGCTGACCTGCGCGTACACGCGCGCCGGTCACTCACGGGAGGCGTGCGACGACAGATCGGACGGTACCGGTCCGTCCACCCGCTCTGCCGGGAGTCCACAGGCACCGCCGAGGGGGCGCCCCGGTCCGCCGCCGGCCACCTGTGGAGACACCGCAGGGCGGCCACCCGGAACCGGGTGACCGCCCGGCGGAGGATGCCGCCGTCAGGCGTCGAGCAGCTCCAGGACCGTCGCGTTGGCCATGCCGCCGCCCTCGCACATCGTCTGCAGGCCGTAGCGGATGCCGGAGGCCTGCATCTGGTGGATCAGCGTCGTCATGATGCGGGCGCCGGAACCGCCCAGCGGGTGGCCGAGGGCGATCGCACCACCGCGCGGGTTCAGTCGGGCCGGGTCGGCGCCGATGTCGGCCAGCCAGGCCATGGGTACGGGGGCGAAGGCCTCGTTGACCTCGTAGATCCCGATGTCGTCGATGGAGAGCCCGGAGCGTGCCAGCACCTTCTGCGTCGCCGGGATCGGCGCGGTCAGCATGATGACGGGGTCGTCACCGGCCATCACCGTGGTGTGGATGCGCACCAGCGGCGTCAGCCCGAGCTCGCGCGCCTTCTCGCTGGTGGTGACCAGCAGTGCTGCCGCGCCGTCGCTGATCTGGCTGGCGTTGCCCGCGCTGATGACGCCGTCCTCCTTGAACGGGGTCTTCAGGGACGCCAGCTTCTCGAGGGTCCCGCCGGGCCGGATCCCCTCGTCGGCGGCGACCACGCCCTCCGGCGCGGCGACCGGCGCGATCTCCTCCTCGAAGGCGCCGTCGGCCTGTGCCTTGGCCGCCTTCTCGTGCGAGGCGAGCGAGAACTCGTCGAGCTGGGTGCGGGAGAAGCCCCAGCGCTCGGCCATCATCTCCGCGCCGATGCCCTGGTTCGGGTAGACGCCGTCGTAGCGCTCGAGGTACCGGGGACCGAGCGGCCTGCCCGCCGCGCCGTCGCCCCGGGCGGCGCCCATCGGGACGCGGCTCATCGACTCGACCCCGCCGGCGACGACGACGTCGGTCTGGCCGCTGATCACAGTGGCGGCGGCGAAGGCGACCGCCTGCTGCGAGGAGCCGCACTGGCGGTCGATGGTCGTGCCGGGCACGCTCTCCGGCCAGCCGGCCGCCAGGGGCGCGTTGCGGCCGACGTTGAAGGTCTGCTCCCCCACCTGGCTCACGCAGCCCCAGACCACGTCATCGACGACGGCGGGGTCGATCCCCGAGCGCTCGGCGAGGGCGGTGAGGACGTGAGCGGAGAGGTCCACGGCGTGCACGCCGGACAGTCCTCCGCCGCGCTTGCCCACGGGCGTGCGCACGGCGGCGCAGATGACGGCATCTCGCATGGTCGAACTCCTCGACGACGGTCCGGGCGCCGAACGGTCGGCCCTGACCGATCGTAGGACGGCGGGGACGCTGGCAGGCTGGGGGCCGTGCAGTGGTCACCCCGGGCCGGCGAGACGGTCGCCCTCGTCGTCCTGGGCCTGGGCCTCGGGCTCGCCGTGGTCTTCCTGGACGCGGCCGGGCGGGTCCTGGTCGGTGCCGGCGCGCTGCTGGTGCTGGGTCTCGCCGTGCGGGACGTGCTGACCCGGCCGCGACTGGCCGCCGGGCCCGACGGCGTCGACGTCCGGGGGCTGACCGGCGGCGTCCACCTGCCCTGGGCGCGGCTTCGGGTGCGCGTGCGGGAGACCCGCCGGCTGGGGATGCGCAGCCGCACCCTCGAGCTGGACACCGCCACCGGCCCCGACGACGACGGCCAGCTCGTGGTCCTCGGCCGCCGCGACCTGGGCACCGACCCCGATGACGTGGCCCGGGCCCTGCGCGCGCTCGATCCGACGGCGGGCTAGAGGTTCACCACCGCGAGCGTCGGGACGGACACGGCGACGACGGCCAGGACGACGCCCAGCGCGGCGAGGCCCGGCAGCTGCAGGTTCTCCCGGCGGCGGGTGGCCACGAGGACCGCGCCGGCGAGCGCTCCGGCCACGAGCCCGCCGAGGTGGCCGAGCAGCGAGACCCCGGGCAGGAAGCTGATGAAGACGTTGATGGCCAGGAGCGTCAGCAGGCCGCGGATGTCCTGCCGGCTCGCCAGGAGCAGCACGCCGAGGGCGCCCAGCAGGCCGTAGATCGCCGTGGAGGCACCGGCGACGTAGCCGCCGGGGAACCCGAACAGCTGGATCGCGGTCGCGCCGCCGAGGGCCGAGACCAGGTAGATGCCGAGGAAGCGCCACCGCCCCAGCTGCCGCTCGAGCTCCGAACCGAAGAGCAGCAGCGCCAGCATGTTGACCACGAGGTGGACGGGCCCGATGTGCAGGAACGCTGCGGTGAGCAGCCGCCACCACTCGCCCAGCTGCACGAGGACCGGCATCTGGGCCAGCTCGGCGAAGACCGGCGACTGGTAGTTGTCCGTGGGCGGGTTCCCCACGGACACGGCGGAGATCGCGGTGACGACGAACATGACGACGTTCGCCGCGATCAGGCTGAGGGTGACCGCACCCCAGCGGCGCCCCGCCGACCGCAACCCGCTGCCCCGGCGGACCGGCCGCATCGAGGCCTGCCCCTCCCGGACGCACTCCGGGCACTGGAACCCCACCGAGGCGGGGATCATGCACTCAGGGCAGATCGGCCGGCCGCATCGCGCGCAGGAGATGCCGGTCGGTCGGTCCGGGTGCCGGTAGCAGGTGGTGGTGGGGGGCGCCGGCTGGTGCTCGGTCAGCTGCGCTGCACCTCGACGGACTCGATCACGACGTCCTCGACCGGGCGGTCGCCGCGGGCGGTCGGCACGGCGGCGATGCGGTCGACGACGTCACGTCCGGCCTGGTCGGCCACCTCGCCGAAGATCGTGTGCTTGCGGTTCAGGTGCGGGGTCGGGCCGACGGTGATGAAGAACTGCGAGCCGTTGGTGCCGGGCCCCGCGTTCGCCATGGCCAGGAGGTACGGGCGGTCGAAGGACAGCTCCGGGTGGAACTCGTCGCCGAACTGGTAGCCGGGGCCACCGAAGCCCTGACCGAGCGGGTCGCCGCCCTGGATCATGAACCCGGAGATGACCCGGTGGAAGATCGTGCCGTCGTAGAGCTTGTCGGTCGTCTTCTGGCGCGTCTCGGGGTGCGTCCATTCGCGGGCACCCTCGGCGAGGTCGGCGAAGTTGGCGACCGTCTTCGGCGCGTGGTCCGGGAAGAGGTTCACGTTGATGTCGCCGTGGTTGGTGTGCAGCACCGCGCGGCGGGCGGGAGTCGATTCAGTCACGGGTCCACTCTGCCACCGATCGGCGGGGCACGACCGACCCGGTGGCCGTGACGGCTCCACGTGGAACACCGCAGGCCGCACGGGCGCGGCTGAACGCACGACGGCGCCGGCGACAGCGCTCGGCCAGGCGGTCAGCTAGAGCCGCGCTCCTGGCCGTCCCAGGCGGAGGAACCACACCGGCAGGGCGAACGAGCCCAGGGCTGCCGGCACGCCACCTGCCGCGAAGGCCGCCTGCTGCGCACGCGACCGCGCCGGGAACACGAGTCCGACCGCGGCCACGGTGCCGCCGGCCAGGACCGCGCCCGCGGAGCCGACGCCGAGCCGGGTCACCGGCTCGGGCAGGGCGTCGCGGTTCCCCAGGCTGCTGAGCAGCACCCATCCGGACAGCCCCGCGAGCCCGGTGAGCACGACCGGCAGCTGCCTGCGGAACGGCACGAGGCCGGTGACGAGGGCGGGCCCGGCCAGGGTGAGGGTCGTCATCGCGGTGAGCCCGAGCCGGCGGACCCAGCGGCCGGGGCTGATGGTCAGGGCCACCGGGACCATCAGGGCCGTGCTCACCGAGCCCACGAGGTCGTTGGCGGACCCGAGGGAGAACCGCAGGGGCGGCCGGCGGCCCGTCTCGACCGCGTAGAACGCCACGAGCAGTGCGTTGGCGGCCATCCCGGTGGCACCGGCGGCACGTGCCCAGGGAGCGGCCCGCTCGACGTCCATGGCATCCCCTCGCAGCGCGGACGGCGGAGGTGCAGACAGTGGAGACGAGGGGAATCGAACCCCTAACCCCCGCCTTGCAAAGGCGGTGCTCTGCCAATTGAGCTACGTCCCCGGAGACCGCCCGGGCGGGCGGCCCGGTGGTTCAGCGGGTCGTGGGAGTGCTGACCGCGTCCGGACCCTTGGTGGCCTCGTGCCACAGGTCCGCCTCGGCCTTGCCGCCCGA
>DASQTE010000481.1:0-11435 GCA_035642035.1 Blastococcus sp. | reverse complement strand
GTCGGGGTCGGAACGGGATCGTCGTTCGGAGATCACCCGCAGCACTGATTCCTCGCCAGTGCTCATCCCCGGCGGTCGGCTGACCCGCGGAACGCCGCTGGGCGTGGTCACCGTCAGGATGCCGTCGGGCGTCATCACATAGCGCCACCCGCGAGCGTGCGTCTTCAACCTGTGGTGCCGGCGACAGAGGCAGCACAGATTGGCGCAATCGGTCTCCCCGCCTTCGGCATGTGCGACGACGTGGTCGAGGTCTGCCCATCCGGCGCGATTGCTGCAGCCGGGATGCCGGCATGTCCGATCCCGCGTGCGGGCGAACCGCCGCTGTGCCGGACTCGGCGCGTACCGGTCCACCGCGGGCGGCGGGCCGAGGTCCTCGCCGCGCCGGACGGCGGCCTCGAGCGCGCGTCGGGTGACCACGGCGAGCAGGCGTCCGTCGGAGTCGGTGACCGCCAGGGAGAGCGTGCCGTCGGTCGGTGCCTGGAGTCCGCCCGGGCACAGCGCGTCGAGGCGCTCGAGCAGCTCGCGGGCGAGCGCTGCGGGGACCGGCTCGCCGTCGACCAGGACCGGTTCCCTGCCCGCGCCTGGTGCCCCGGCGGCCGCGCCCTCCAGCGCGCCGAGCGAGGCCACCACCTCGACGTGCGCGCTCACCGAGGGCCGCTCCTGCCAGGGCCGCGTCACCAGGTCGTGCAGCACGGCACTGCGCAGCTGGCCGATCGGCCGCTCGTCCCCGGCCTCCTTGAGCGCGCGGGCGTGCGCGTTCGCCTCTGCGCGCACCTCCGCCGCCTCGGTAAGGGGCATCATGGCCCGCAACTCGCCCATGCCGTCACCCAGTCCGCGGACCGTCACGTCCGCGTCGCGCTCGGCCTTCTTCCGGCGACGGTCGGCAGCGGCCGGGTCGGCGCGGATGAGCTCGGCGCGCACCAGGGCACGCAGCCGGGTGATCGACAGCCCGGTCGCCTGCGGCAGCACCACCGCCTCGACCGAGGCGAGCACGGCGGCCGGTGTCTCCCGAGCCGGCCAGCCCAGCTCCGCGGCGATCGCCCGCGCTCGCGGCCAGTCGAGCCAGCCGTCGGCCAGCGCCGCCCAGGTCGCCGGCAGCCGCCGCCGCAAGGTGGTCGACCGCTCCCACAGCTGCGTCGCCGAGGACCGAGAGCAGTTGAGGATCAGCG
The DNA here is from genome assembly GCA_035642035.1 of Blastococcus sp. Taxonomy (GTDB): domain Bacteria; phylum Actinomycetota; class Actinomycetes; order Mycobacteriales; family Geodermatophilaceae; genus Blastococcus_B. The sequence goes on along the minus strand of DASQTE010000481.1, from coordinate 10,266 downwards.
CCAGCTCGTCGGGATAGAACTCCGACACGTCCTCGTCCAGCAGCTGCGCCGCCCACTCGCCCGACGTGGCCCCTACCTGCCCCCGGTGCCGGTCATGGCTCGCCGGCCGGTCGGTGGCCAGCCCCGCCACGAGCTCCGCCTTGTAGGCGGCGAGCACCGCCTCCGCCTCCGCCACGCGCTGCAGCTGCGTCGCCTTCTGCTCCGGCGTCATCAGGCCCACCTGCAGCAGGTCCCCCAGCCGCGACGGCCGCGACAGCACCCCCGGCGGGAGCACCACGTCGTCCCCCGGCGCCGCCGGTCGCAGTTCGGCGACCGTCACACCGACGCCGAACGCCTCCGGAGGGAACATGCCTGCACGCTATGCCGGGGGTACGACGAAACGGGGTCTGACCAGGAGGAACGTCCGAGGGTGGCCGGTGCGACCTGCGCCGTCCCGAACTCGCCCGTTCCGCACTGCCGCTCAATGGCAACGGCCTACGTCGGAGTGACCCCCGCCACGGATCCTTGAGGCGAGCCAGAGGGGACCCGCAGTTCCCTGCAGACCCTCCGAGCAGCCTCTTCGCCTCGTCGTCCTCATGGACGAGCACCACGACAGGAGACCCGATGACCCGCGTGCCCCAACGCGTCCCGGTGCTGATCGTCGGCGGCGGCCCCAGTGGCCTGGCCGCCGCGATCGAGCTCGGCCGCCGCGGCATCGAGGTGCTCGTCGTCGAGCCGCGCACCGTGCTCGACCCGCTGCGGCCCCGCGCCAAGACCACGAGCGTCCGCACCATGGAGCACCTGCGCCGCTGGGGCATCGCCGACCGGCTGCGCGCCGCGGCGCCGCTGCCCGTCGGGCACGCGCAGGACGTCGTCTTCGTGACCGGGCTCTTCGGCCACGAGATCACCCGCTTCGAGAACGCCTTCGGCCTCTGGACCGAGCCGCGCGACGTCGCGGCCGAGGCCGGGCAGCAGGCGCCCCAGCCCCTCGTCGAAGAGGTGCTCCGGGAGGCGGCCGCCGCGCTGCCGACAGTGACGCTGCTCGTCGGGTGGCGGGCGGTGTCGGTCATCGACGGCGTCGACGCGGCGAGCGCGGTGGTCGAGGACCCGGACGGCGGGACGCACGAGGTGGCCGCCGACTACCTGCTCGGCGCCGACGGCAGCAGCGGGATCACCCGGTCGGCGATCGGCGCCCGCTACGAGGGCTCCTCGGGCACGCTGCCCAACCTGTCCATCACCTTCCGCAGCCGGGCGCTCGAGGAGCGCGACCTGTGCGCCCTGGGCATCCACTACTGGGTCATCGGTGCCCGGTACGGCGGCCTCATGGGCCGCCTGGACCTCGACGGGACCTGGTGGGCGATCGTCCAGGGCATCGAGGAGCCGGCCCGCGGCGTCGACCCGGTCTCGCTGGTGCGGGCGCTCGCCGGCGCGGAGATCGACGTCGACGTGCTGGCGACCGACCCCTGGTCGGCCCGGATGCTGCTGGTGGACCGCTACCGCGGCGAGCGCGTCCTCCTGCTCGGCGACGCCGCCCACCTCAATCCGCCGTGGGGCGGGCACGGCTTCAACACCTGCGTCGGCGACGCCGTGAACCTCGGCTGGAAGCTGGCCGCGGTCCTGCAGGGGTGGGCGCCGCCGTCGCTGCTCGACAGCTACGAGGCCGAGCGCCGTCCCGTGGCCTCCCGGACCATCGGGGCGGCCGGCAGCCAGGAGGCCTTCCTCGCGCCGTCGTTCGCCGACGTCGATCTCGACGACGACGGGACGGCCGGGCAGCTGCTGCGCAGCGACCTGGTCCACCGCCTCGACGTCAAGGACGCCGAGTTCCACAGCTTGGGCCTCGTGCTCGGCTACGACTACCCCGACTCCCCCGTCGTCGTCCCCGACGGCCGGCCGGTGCCGGAGCCGTCGCTCACGACCTACACGCCGTCGGCCCACCCGGGTGCCCGGCTGCCGCACGCCTGGCTGGCTGACGGGACGTCGGTGTACGACCGGCTCGGCGACGGCTTCACCCTGCTGCGGCTGCGCCCGGGGACGGACACGGCCGCGCTGACCGCAGCCGCCGAGAGCGCCGGGGTGCCGCTCGCCGTGGTCGACCTGCCCGAGCTCCGCCCGCTCTACGACGCCGACCTGGTGCTGGTCCGCCCCGATCAGCACGTGGCCTGGCGCGGCACCGCCGCCGACCAGCCGCAGACCCTGCTCCGCACCGTCGTCGGCGGCTCGAACGTCGTCGCCCCCGTCCCCCACCCGCTCGAGGAGATCCGCCGATGACCGCCAGCAGCTTCCCCGAGGGCTTCCTCTGGGGCACCGCCACCGCCGCGCACCAGGTCGAGGGCGGCAACGTCAGCAACGACCACTGGGAGATGGAGCACGCCGAGCACTCCCCGTTCGCCGAGCCCAGCGGCGACGCCTGCGACTCCTACCACCGGTGGGCCGAGGACCTGGACCTCGTGGCCGGCGCGGGCCTGAACACCTACCGGTTCAGCCTGGAGTGGAGCCGGATCGAGCCCGAGGAGGGCGAGTTCTCCCGCGCCGCCCTCGACCACTACCGCCGGATCCTCGACGGCTGCCGCGAGCGGGGGCTGAACCCGCTCGTGACGCTCGTGCACTTCACGATGCCGCGCTGGCTGATGCACGACGGCGGCTGGACCGGCCCGAAGGCCGGCGACCGCCTGGCCCGCTTCGTGGAGTTCGCCGCGCCCGCGCTGACCGACGCCGCGTACGTCGCCACGATCAACGAGCCGAACCTCATGGCCGTGCAGCCGGTCATCGGTGCGATGGCCCGGCGCGGCGAGCCGATCCACGGCCTGCCGGTGCCCGACCAGGGCGTCGCCGAGGCGCTGATCGGTCTGCACGGCCGCAGCATGGAGGTGCTCCGCGGCGCCGGGTCGCCGCCGGCCGGGATGACACTGGTCGGTTTGGAGTACATCGACCAGGGCGGCGGGGTGGAGCCGTTGCAGGCCGCGCGCGCCGCGATGATGGACCAGTTCCTCCAGGCCGCCGAGGGCGACGACTTCCTCGGCCTGCAGATCTACACCGCCCAGCGGTTCGGCCCCGAGGGGCTCATCGCCCCGCCGACGGACCAGCAGACCCTGGCCCACGGGATGGAGCGCCGGCCGCAGGCGTTGGGCGCCGCCGTCCGCCACGCCGCCGGGATGCTACCGGGCACGCCGCTCCTGGTCACCGAGAACGGCATCGCCACGGCCGACGACGACGACCGCATCGCGTTCACCGACGAGGCGCTGCGCAGCCTGTCGGCCGCGATCGCAGACGGCGCCGACGTCCGGGGCTACGTCCACTGGAGCCTGCTCGACAACTTCGAGTGGATGCTCGGCTACCGGCCCACGTTCGGGCTGGTCGCCGTGGACCGCGAGACGTTCGTCCGCACGCCGAAGCCCAGCCTGACGTGGCTCGGCGAGGTCGCCCGTCGCAACGGCCTGGCCTGAGGCCAGCTACGGTCCCGCGCATGACTGCCAAGGGAGATGCGCGGTGACCGACGACGTCGTCGCGGAGGTGCTGGCCGCGGAGGACCGCCGCTACCAGGCGCTGCTCGGCCCGGACCTGCCGACGCTGGAGCGGCTGTTCCACGACCGGCTCAGCTACGCGCACTCCAGCGGCGTCCGCGACACCAAGGCCGAGTACCTGGCCAAGATCGAGAGCGGCTACTACGACTACACGCGCTCGGAGCACCCGGTGGAGCGGGTCGACGTCGTGGGCGACACCGCCGTCGTGAGCGGGCGGATGACCGCCGACCTCCTGGTGCAGGGCCAGCCGAAGTCGCTCGACGTCCTCGCCCTCGCCGTGTGGACCAAGGACACCGGCGAGTGGCAGCTGCTCGCCTACGCCTCCACCCCGATCCCCCGCGGCTGACCGGTCTCAGCGGCTCCGGTAGAGCCGGGTGGTGATCGGCAGGAAGACCGCGGCGAGCAGCGCGGCAACGGCGAGCGAGATCACGATGGCCTCGCCGTCGGGCTCGCCGTCCATCAGCGACCGGCACGCCGTCGCGAGGATGGAGATCGGGTTGACGTTCACGAACGCCTCGAGCGGCCCGGGGAGCGTCGACGGGTCGACGAAGACGTTCGACAGGAACGTCAGCGGGAAGATGCCCATGAACCCGGCGTTCATGACGGCGTTCGGCGAGCGCAGCAGCAGGCCCAGCACCGAGAACACCCACGACAGCCCGAACGAGAACACGACGACCAGCGCGAGCGCCGCGACCGCGCCGGCCACCCCGGCGTCCGGGCGGTAGCCGAGCGCGACGCCCACCACGATGATCACCGTGCCGGCGATGACGTAGCGGACGCTGTCGCCCAGCAGCGAACCGAGCAGCGGGGCCGGCCGCCAGATCGGCAGCGAGCGGAACCGGTCGACGACGCCCTTCGTGAGGTCGGTGTTCAGCGAGACGCCGGAGTAGACGGTCGTGAACAGCACCGACATGACCAGCAGCCCCGGCAGCGTGTAGTCGAGGTACGCGCTGGTCGAGCCCGCGATCGCGCCGCCGAACAGGTACGTGAACATCAGCAGGAACATCACCGGCGTGACCGTGACGTCCAGCAGCTGCTCGGGGACGTGCTTGACCTTGAGCATGCCGCGCCAGCCGAAGGTCAGCGACGTCGCCAGCCGGCCGGGCCGGGGCGGGCGCTCGACCGAGGCGATGGCCCGCCGCACCGCCGCGGTGTCGGCGGCGCCGGTGGTGGTCGGGGCGGTGGTCATGACGCCTGCTCCTCGAGGGTCGGCTCGGACTCGTCGGTGACATGGCCGGTCAGTGACAGGAAGACCTCGTCGAGGCTGGGCTGCGCGAGGGAGAACTCCGCGATGCCGATGCCCGCGCGGGCCAGCTCGCCCACTCCCGCGGCCGCCCGTTCCGCGTCGGAGGACGCGACGACGAGCGCCGCCGGGTCCGGGGGCAGCTCGACGGCTCCCACCGCGCGTTCGAGGACGGCCGCCGCGTCGGGACGGCGCTCGGCGTCCAGCAGCCGCACGTGCAGCGCACCGCCGCCGACCGACGCCTTCAGCTGTCCCGGCGTGCCCTCGGCGATCACCCTGCCCCGGTCGATGACCGCGATGCCGCTGGCGAGCTGGTCGGCCTCCTCCAGGTACTGCGTGCAGAGCAGGATCGTCGTCCCCTCCGCCGCCAGCGCCCGGGCGATCTCCCACACCTGGTTGCGGGAGCGCGGGTCCAGGCCGGTGGTCGGCTCGTCGAGGAACATCACCCGCGGGGTGACGACGATGCTCGCGGCGATGTCCACGCGGCGGCGCATGCCGCCCGAGAAGTGCTTCACCAGCCGGCCACTGGCCTCCGCGATGCCGAAGGCCTCCAGCAGCTCGTCGGCCCGGCTCTTCGCCGCCGCGCGGGACAGCCCGAGCAGCCGGCCGAGCAGGATCAGGTTCTCCCGCCCGGTCAGCTCCTCGTCGACCGAGGCGAGCTGCCCGGTCAGGCTGACCTGGCTGCGCACGGCGTCGCCCTCGGTGCGGATGTCGTGGCCGAGGACGCGGGCACTGCCGCCGTCGGGCGCGATCAGGGTGGCCAGCATCCGGATGGTCGTCGTCTTCCCGGCGCCGTTGGGACCCAGCACGCCGTAGATGACCCCCTCGGGGACGGCGAGATCGACCCCGGCGACGGCGCGGGTGTCGCCGAACGACTTCTCCAGACCCGTGGCCTCGATCGCCAACGGTGTGTGCGTCGTCATCGGACTCCTCACTCGACCCCCGTGAACTCCTGTCCTCGGTTCAGACGCAGCCTGCGCCGTGAAGTGAGCGGTCGCCAGCGACTTTTCTGCCCGCCGCCGCACCGTTCCGGACACGCGACGGCGCCGGCACCCGTCGGGGTACCGGCGCCGGCTGCGGCACGCGTCGGGCGGCCGGTCAGGCGGCCCCGCGCTCCTCGGCCCGCCGGCTGTACCAGCCGATGAGGACCAGCGCCGCGGTGATGAGGACCAGGTTCTTGACCACGAACTCGCCGTCGGCGGTGAGCTCCAGCGGGTTCGACGTCCACATCAGCTCCGACGCCGTCACGAAGGTGAGGAAGGTGCCGGCCAGGTGCCCGCACAGGACGAGCAGGGTGATCCGCGGCAGCACGCCGGCGGCCAGGGTCAGCCCGAGCACGATCTCGACGGCGCCGAGCACCGGGACGGCGAGGTCGGGGTCGACGAAGGGCAGGGTCTGCGCGATCAGGTCGTGCACGGGGCTCGAGCCGACCAGCTTCAGCGCGCCGAACCACACGAACACGACGGCGAGGGCCAGGCGAAGAAGCGTCGGGGCGATGCGCTGGTTCACCTCCACCGCGCGGTCCACCAGTGCGGCCCCGGGCAGGCGTGGCGCCGGCACCACGACGTCCGCTGCGGTCGGCGACACCTCCGCCGTCCGCTCCATCAGGGCCGTCGACTGCGGCGTCCCGACCATGGTCGTCTCCTCTCCGTCCCGAGCCGCACCCGTTGCGCGACGCTCGGAAGGAGGAGAGCCGGGCGCCCGGCGGGATACGCCGACGCGGTAGGAAGACGGCATGACCGACGCCGCACCGTCCCTGGCCGAGCTCGCGGCCGAGGAGGAGGCCCTGCAGTTCACCCGCTTCACCAACGACGACGCGTGGGACCTCGGCTCCGCCCTCGTCGCCGCGGGCCGCCGGCGGGAGCTGCCGATCGCCGTCGACATCACCCGCAACCGGCACCAGCTGTTCCACGCGGCGCTGTCCGGGGCGACGCCGGACAACGACTCCTGGATCCGGCGGAAGACGGCGGTGGTCGACCGGTTCGGCCACAGCAGCCTCTTCGTCCGGCAGGACAGCATCGAGCGCGGGACGACGTTCGAGGCGGAGTTCGGCCTCGACCCCGCCGAGTACGCGGCGCACGGCGGCGCCTTCCCGATCCTCATCCGCGACGTCGGGCCGGTCGGCGCGGTCGTGGTGTCCGGCCTGCCGCAGGTGGAGGACCACCGCATGGTCGTCGCGGCGCTCCGGGCGCACCTGGCCCGCTGACCCCTGGTCCGTCCGATCCCGGTGGGCCACCATGCGGCCATGACGTCCTCGACCCGGTCGCGGTGGTCCCTGTGGTCGACCGACTCGTTCCTGTGCATCGGCTGCAGCGGCTCGGCGCTCTCCATCGGCAGCATCGGTTCGACCCTGTCGATCGCGAGCGTCGGCTCCTTCGGATCGGTCGGGTCGGTCGGCTCCGCGCTGTCCTTCGCCTCGGCGCTGTCCTGGCTCTCCTGCGGATCGATCCTGTCCGACCGCTCCGCGCTGGCGGTGCTGGGCTCGCAGAGCAGGGGATCCTGGGCCGCCTCGCCGGCGCCGGCCGTCGCCGGGCTCGCCGTCCTCACGACGACGCTCCGCTCCGGCCGGGGACGACGGACCGCCGCGCCCTGACCTGCGCCCCGCCCGGCCGGCGGACCGGAGCGGTGGCGCCCGCCGGGTAGGCTCGCGGGCGATGACGAACGATGACCGGCGGGGCGAGAGGTTCACCTACGAGGGCGTGGACATCAGCCCCGCCACCGGTGAGGTCACCTCCCGGTACTCGCTCGACGGGCGGCCGTTCCAGGAGGTCGTGCACCTCCCCGGCGACCTCGACTGGCAGCAGCCCGGCGTCGCCGCCGCGGCCCGCATCCTCTTCCTGCTGAGCGGCATCTCGTACTACAAGACCGCCGCGCCGCCGGTGATCGACCTGGGCGACACCCCCGTCACCGAGGACGAGATCGCGTTCCTCCGCGAGTTCTACGTTTCCGGCCTCGGCGAGTTCAGCTACGTCAACGACCTCTCGATCGACGACCTGCAGATCGTCGGCGGCCGTCCCGACCTGGCCGAGCCGGTGCCGTGGCGGCTCCCCGAGGAGCGGCCGCTGATCCCCTTCGGCGGCGGCATCGACTCCGTCGTGGTGGTCGAGGAGACCAAGCAGCAGTTCCCCGACAGCAGCCTGTTCATCGTCGGGCGGTTCGACCCGATCGAGGACGCCGCCGCGGTGACCAAGCTGCCGATCGTGCGGGCCAGCCGCCGGCTCGACCCGCAGGTCCTCCGCAGCCGCGAACTGGGCTTCCTCAACGGGCACGTGCCGGTGACCGGCGTCCTCTCGGCGATCGCCGTCCTGGCCGCCGTGCTCGACCACCGCAGCGCCGTGATCATGAGCAACGAGTGGTCGGCGTCCGCACCGACGATCGAGGTCGACGGCCGCGGCATCAACCACCAGTACTCGAAGTCCCTCGACTTCGAGGAGGGCTTCCGCCGGCTGCTGGACGCCGTCCTCCCGGGATTCCGCTACTTCTCCGCGCTGCGGCCGTACTCCGAGCTCTGGGTCGCCGAGCGCTTCGCCCAGCTGACCGAGTACCACCCGGTCTTCCGCAGCTGCAACCGCGCCTTCCACGTCGACCCGGCCCTGCGCGCGTCGGCGTGGTGCGGCGAGTGCGACAAGTGCGCGTTCATCGACCTGATCCTGGCGCCGTTCATGTCCGCCGAGCAGCTGCGCGCGGTCTTCGGCGGCCGCGAGCCGCTGGACCGCCCCGACCTGCTGCCGCGCTTCCGGGGGCTGCTCGGCGACACCGCCGCCACCAAGCCGTTCGAGTGCGTGGGCGACGTCGGCGAGTGCCGCATCGCCCTCGAGCTGGTGGCCGCCCGCCCCGACCGCGCCGGCAATCCGGTCCTCGCCCAGCTGCGCGCCGAGCAGCCGGCCGCTCCCGCCCCCGCCGACCGCTACTTCGCCCCGATGGGCCGGCACTTCATCGAGGCCCCGTATGCCGCCGACGATCTCCTGGTCTGACCTGCGCGACCGCCGGGTCGGCGTCTGGGGGCTCGGGGTCGAAGGCCGGGCGAACCTGCGCAAGCTGGCGGCGCTCGGGATCCCCCCGCACGTCCTCGTCGACGACCGGCCGGCCGACGAGTCGGTCGTGGGCACCGAGGCCGGCGGTCTCGAGGCGCTCGCGGAGTGCGACGTCGTGGTGAAGTCGCCGGGCATCGCGCGCACCCGCGAGGACCTGCGGGCGCTCGAGGACGCCGGCGTGCCGGTGACCGGCGGGCTCGGGCTGTGGCTGGCCGAGGCCGACCGGGAGCGGGTCCTGTGCATCACCGGGACCAAGGGCAAGAGCACGACCACCGCGATCGCCGGCCACCTGGCCACCGGCCTCGGGCAGCGCGTGCTGCTGGGCGGGAACTTCGGCACCGCCCCCTGGGACCCCGAGGCCCCGCAGGACGTCGACTGGTGGGTCGTGGAGACCTCCAGCTACCAGGCCACGGACGTGACCGTCGGTCCCGCCGTCGTGGCGGTCACGTCGCTGAGCCAGGACCACCTCGACTGGCACGGGGGCATCGATCGCTACTACCGCGACAAGCTCTCCCTGTGCGGCCGGCCCGGGGTGCGCCGGGTGGTCGCGGACGGCGACAGCCCCCTGCTGCGCGAGCACGCCGACCTGCTCGGCCCGTCGGTGCGCTGGATCTCGGCCGGCGCCGACCCCGGCTGGACGGCGGGCCTCGGGCTGCTCGGCGAGCACAACGTGCGCAACGCGCTGATCGCCCGCGCCGCCCTCGTCGAGCTGGGGGTCCCCGGCGCCGACGACGACGAGCGGATCGCCGCGGCGGCGCAGGACTTCGCCGGTCTGGGCAGCCGGTTGCGCCCGGTCGGCCAGGTGGACGGCGTGGACTTCGTCGACGACAGCCTCTCGACCAACGTGCTGCCCACCCTCGCCGCGGTGGACGCGTTCCGCGGCCGCCGGGTCGCCCTGCTGGTCGGCGGCCACGACCGCGGCATCGACTACGCGCCGCTGGCCGAGGGCCTCGCCGGGCGGGCCGACCTGCTGGCGCTCTGCCTGCCCGACAGCGGCCCGCGGATCGCCGCGGTCCTGCGGTCCGGGGCACCGGACGTCGAGGTCCGCGAGGTCACGGACCTGGCGGAGGGCGTCCGCACGGGGTTCGAGTGGGCCCGCCCCGACGGCGTGGTGCTGCTCTCCCCTGCCGCGCCCAGCTTCGGGCGGTACCGCAACTACGTGGAGCGCGCGGCCGACTTCGTCCGCACCGTGGAATCCCTCAGCTGACCGCGGCCGCCTGCGGCACGGGGCGGACATCCCGCGCACCGGCGAGCTCGTGCCCGTCGTCGCAGACGAGGCCGAGGTGCACCCGCGCCCCGCAGTCCCGGTGCTCCAACGCCAGCGGCGCGACGTCGTCGGCCAGGTACTTGTCGCCCCACTGCATGAGGGCCACCAGGGTCGGATAGAGGTCCAGGCCCTTGGTGGTCAGCCGGTACTCGTGCCGCTGGCGCTCGCCCTCGGCCTGGTACGGCACCCGCCGCAGGATGCCCTGCTCGACGAGCGTGCCGA
>DASQTE010000480.1:0-8942 GCA_035642035.1 Blastococcus sp. | reverse complement strand
CGCCTCCACCGCCGGGACGGCGGACAGGGCGACGTCCACCGGCCCGCGCCGGACCGTGCCGGAGGCCACCGCGGCCGTGCGGACGGCACCGAGCGCCCGCATGCCGGGCGGCATCAGCTGGTCCAGCCACCACCGCAGCGTCGCCGGCAGCCCGACCAGCGCTACGGCCGCTTCGACCGGACCGGCGTCGACGACCACGAGGTCCGCCTCGGCCCGGGCCAGCTCCGCGAAGAGCGCCAGGTCGGCGGCCCCGGGCAGCGGGACGACGGAGGTCGCCGGCGGCACGGTCAGCTGGGGCAGCACGGCGGCGACCGCGTCGGCGGCGCCCGCCCACAGCCCCTCGACGGCGGCCTGCGGATCGACGGTGCGCACGGTCAGGCCGGGCTCGGCGTCCAGGCCGGCGACCGCTGGGACCTGCCGGGAGAGCAGCATCGTCCGGCGTCCGGAACGCGCGGAACGGACGGCGGCCGCCGCCGCGAGGGTCGAGGTCCCGGCCCCGCCCGGGCCGGTGAGGAGCAGCGTGCGCACCCGGGTCAGCCCTCGACGCGCTTCTTGAGCTCCTTGAGAGCCGTGTCCAGGATGACCTTCTCGGCCTTGCGCTTGATCATCCCGAGCATCGGGATCGACAGGTCGATGGTGATCGCGTACGTGACCTCGGTGGCGCCGTCCCGCTCGGTGAGCGTGTAGGAGCCCTCCTGGCGCTTCTGCATCTGGCCCTTGACGAGGTTCCAGGACACCTTGCGGTCGTCGTCCCAGGTGTAGTCGAGGACGTAGTCGTCCTTGACCGCCCCGGCGTCGAGGACGAAGTGCACCTGCCGGGCCCGGCCGTCGGGTCCGGTCTCGAGGACCTCGACCCTCTTCGCGGAGGCCACCCACTGCGGGTAGGACCCGAAATCGGCGATGACCGCCATGACGTCGGCCGCAGGCGCATCGATGACGATCGACTGGGTGGACTGGTCGGCCATGGGAGGCAGGCTAACCGTTTCCCGTCGTCCAGCGTGCCGGCGGTCCGGGACTCTGCTACTCACGGGTAGGGGGAACGGCTAGATTCGATCGGACGTCCCTGGCCGGGGCCGTGGGCGACGGTGCTCGCGGACGGCGGGGAGGAGAGGACCAGGCGTGCGCGAGTTCAGCGTCCCCGCGACCACCGAGGTGGGTCCGGACGAGGCCATCCCCGACATGCTGACCGACAACGTCGCGCAGCACGGCGACGAGGTCGGCCTGCGCCGGCGGGTGGACGGCCAGTGGCGGGACGTCACGTGGAAGCAGTTCGGCGAGGAGGTCCGCGGCGTCGCCAAGGGGCTGATCGCCGCCGGTGTCGCCGCCGGCGACCGCGTGGCCCTGCAGGCGAAGACCCGGTACGAGTGGACCGTCCTCGACTTCGCGATCTGGACCGCCGGTGGCGTCGTCGTCCCCATCTACGAGACCTCCAGCCCCGACCAGGTGGCCTGGATCCTCTCCGACTCCGGCGCCACCGCCGTGATCGTCGAGCGCGACGACCACGCGGCCGCCGTCGAGTCCGTCCGCGACCAGGCGCCCGACCTGCGGTCGGTCCACGTCATCGACGACGGCGCCGTCGACCAGCTCGTCCAGGCCGGGAAGGACATCCCCGACAGCGAGCTCGAGGTGCGGCGCGCCAGCCTCACGTCCGACAGCGTGGCCACGCTGATCTACACCAGCGGGACGACCGGCCGCCCCAAGGGCTGCGAGCTCACCCACGCCAACTTCCTGTTCGAGATCGGCAACGGCATCACCCTGCTCGACCGCTTCATGGGCGTGCAGGGCTCGCTGCTGCTGTTCATCCCGCTGGCCCACGTGCTGGCCCGCGTCCTGCAGGTCGGGGCCATCAAGAACCGCACGGTCATCGGCCACACGCCGGACGTCTCGAACCTCGTCCAGGACCTCGGCGAGTTCAAGCCGACGTTCGTGCTCGCCGTGCCGCGCGTGTTCGAGAAGGTCTTCAACAGCGCCAAGGCCAAGGCCGAGGGTGACGGCAAGGGCAAGATCTTCGACAGGGCCGCCCGGGTGGCCATCGACTGGTCCCGCGCGCAGGACGAGGGCGGCGCCGGGCTGGCGCTCAAGGCCCAGCACGCGATCTTCGACAAGCTCGTCTACGGCAAGCTGCGGGCCGCCCTGGGCGGCCGCTGCCTGGGCGCCATCTCCGGTGGCGCGCCCCTGGGCGAGCGGCTGGGCCACTTCTTCCGCGGCATCGGCGTCACCGTCTTCGAGGGCTACGGGCTCACCGAGACGACGGCGGCCGCGTCGGTCAACCACGACGAGGCCCTGCGCATCGGCACCGTCGGGCGCCCGCTGCCCGGCGTCGAGTTCCGCATCGCCGACGACGGCGAGGTGCTCATCCGCGGCGGCATCGTCATGCGCGGGTACTGGAAGAACGAGGACGCCACGAAGGAGGCCATCGACTCCGAGGGCTTCTTCCACACCGGCGACCTCGGCGAGCTGGACAGCGACGGCTTCCTCAAGATCACCGGGCGCAAGAAGGAGATCCTGGTGACCGCCGGCGGCAAGAACGTCCCCCCCGCGGTGCTCGAGGACCGGCTGCGCGCCCACCGCCTGGTCAGCCAGTGCATCGTCGTCGGCGACCAGCGCCCGTTCATCGGCGCGCTGATCACCCTCGACCAGGAGGCGCTGCCGCAGTGGCTGGAGTCCAAGGGCAAGCCGGCCGACCAGTCGCTCGAGCAGCTGCGCGAGGACCCGGAGCTGAAGGCGGAGATCGACGCCGCGGTGAAGGACGCCAACAAGGCCGTGTCGCAGGCCGAGGCGATCAAGAAGTTCACGATCCTCACCACGGACTTCACCGAGGACAACGGCATGCTCACCCCGAGCCTCAAGCTCAAGCGCGCCGTCGTCATGAAGGAGTTCGGCAACGAGGTCGAGAGCCTCTACACCCGCTGACCGTCCCTGGACCCCGTCCCGCACCGCGGGGCGGGGTTCAGTGCTGTCCGGAGGGCCGTTCGAGCAGCTCGGCGAAGGTGGTCGCGACCCTGGTCCAGGACCAGCGCTGCTCCACCCAGGCCCGCCCGGCGGCGCCCATCGCCCTCGCCCGGTCGGGATCGTCGAGCAGGCCCGCGATCGTGTCGGCGACGGCCGTCGCCGACCGCGGGTCGACGACGTGGCCGGTGACGCCCTCGCGGACGGCCTCCGGCGCGCCCCCCGAGGTGCCGGCGACGACCGGTCGCCCGCACGCGGCCGCCTCGAGGAAGACCATCCCCAGACCCTCGACGTCCAGGCCTGCCCGCCGGGTGCGGCACGGCATGGCGAAGACGTCGCCCGCTGCGTAGTGCGCGGGCAGCTCGCCGGGGCCGATGGGGCCGGTGAAGACCACGCTCTTCCCGATCCCGCGCGCCGCGACCGCGCGGCGCAGCGAGGCCTCGAGCGGGCCACCGCCGACGAGCAGCAGCCGGGCGTCGGGGTGCCGCGCCAGCACGCCCGGCCAGCCGGCCACCAGGACGTCCTGTCCCTTGCGCGGGACCAGGCGGGACACGCACACCACCACGGGCGCGTCGCCCAGGCCGTACCGCTCGCGGACGGCGGCCCCGTCGGCGTCCGGCGTGAACCGGTCGACGTCGACCCCCGGGGACAGCTGGGCCAGGCGGGTGCGCCCACCGAGCGCCGGGGCGAGCCGGCTGCGGGTGTAGTCGCTGATGTAGGTGACGACGTCCAGCCCCGACGCGATGCGCTGCATGACCTGCCGGCTGCCCGGTAGCGCCACCCAGCCGGTCTCGTGGCCGTGGGTCGCTCCGACGAGGTGCCGGACCCCAGCTCGGCGCAGCGCCGGTGCCAGGAGCCCGAGCGGTGCGGCCGCACCGAAGAACGCGGTGTCGCAGCCATGGGTGCGGGCGAGCTCGACGGCGGCCCGCGCGGCGGACCGGGTGGGCAGCAGCATGCCGGTGGGCTGCCGCACCACCGGGTAGGGCAGCTCGGCGTCGTGGGCCTCCCAGCCCGGCGAACGCGAGGCGAGCACCACCAGCGACGCGGGTGGGCGCCGTGCCAGGAGGGCGGCGACGAAGGTCTGGATCCCGCCCTGACGGGGTGGGAAGTCGTTGGTGACCACGAGGGTCCGGCTCACGGCCGCTCCACCCGCGCCCAGTCGGCCGCCATCGCCAGCCGCTGGGACACGGTGGGGTGGGAGCCGAAGAACCACTGCCAGGCGGCCGGTGGATCGGGGTCGTTGAGGTTCGAGCCGGCGAGGTCGCGCTGCATGGCCGCGAAGGCGCCGGGGTCCCGGGTGAGGTCGAGGGCGTGCACGTCCGCGCGCGCCTCGACGTGCCGGGACACCCCGTTCTGCACCGGGATGGCGACCAGCGTGCCGACGGCCATGAGGAAGAGCACCAGCGGGATCACCCGCGGGTCCCCCGGGCCGTCGGCGCCCGCCCGGCGGAGCAGCCTCGGCGAGGAGATCAGCCACCCGAGCAGGGCGACCCCGGCACCGGCAGCGAGGGCCCCGATCAGCGTCCCGGTGAGCACGTCGTCGGTGGCCACGTGGCCCAGCTCGTGCGCGACGATCGACTCCACCTGGGCGTCGGGCAGCCGGTCGAGGACCGTGTCGTACAGGACGATGCGCCGCGTCGACCCGAACCCCGAGACGTAGGCGTTCAGCGCCGTCGTGCGGCGGGAGGCGTCCGAGACCAGCACGTCCTCGACCGGCGTCCCGTTCTCCTCCGCCAGCTCGAGCAGGTCGCTGCGCAACTCGCCCTCGGCGAGGGGCTGGAACTCGTTGAACGCCGGCTCCATGAGGACCGGCCACAGGAAGGACCCGACGACCACGAGCCCGGCCGCGCCGGCGCCGGCCCAGGCCCACCAGGTCCGGGGCAGCTTCCGCGCGAGCAGGACGAGCACGAGCAGGCCCAGCGCGGTCAGCGCGGCGTCGATCGCCGTCGACACCGCGACGTCGCGGAGCCACAGCCCCCAGCTGCGGGTGGACAGCCCGTACCGGTGGCGGACGACCTCGCCGTAGGCGGACAGCGGCAGCGTGACCAGCCGCCCGATCACGGCGAGGGCGAGGACGCCGAGCAGCACCTGCCAGACCCATCCCCCGCCCAGCGGGGCGGCCACCGCCCGCACGATCCGGCCGCCGGCCCGCGTCAGGCCCAGCAGCGCGGCGACGAGCAGCCCGAGCAGCAGCGAGGCGAGCGACGCCGGCCGGAGGGCCGCCGCGAACGCCTCGGCGCGGTCCAGCTGGGCGGTCGAGAGGCCGGCGGTCGGGTCGATCGGGCTGCGGCCGCCGGCCGGCTCCGGCAGCGGCGACCAGGGCGTGGCGACGGCGATGACCACGACGAGCGCGATGCCGAGGACGACCGCGGTGATGAGGGCGGCGCGAGCGCTCCCCCCACCCACCCGGCTCACCCGGCCGATCCTAGTGAGAGGACCTCCTGCCCCCGGCGCTGCTCGCGGCGGGCCGGATCCCCGGTCCCCGACGACGAGGGCCGGTGACCCCGTGCGGGGTCACCGGCCCTGGCCGCGGCCCCCTCCCGGGTCCCACCCTGAGGGTGGGGAGGAGGGGGTTCTTTCTCAGCCGGCGACGCGGCGGGCGTGGGTGAACCCGCTCATCGAGTTGAACGACACCACCATGACCGGCTTGCTCGACGTCGACGCGTGGACCATCTGGCCGTTGCCGATGTACATGGCCACGTGGCTGGTCGGGCTGTAGTAGAAGAGCAGGTCACCCGGCTGCAGGTCGCCGACCGAGACCGGCGTGCCCATCGTCGACTGACTGCGGCTCGAGTGCGGCAGGCTCACGCCGGCCGCCGAGTACGCGTACTGCGTCAGTCCGGAGCAGTCGAAGGCGTCCGGGCCACCCGCGCCCCAGACGTAGGCGTCGCCGACCTGCGCGAGCGCCGTGTCGACCGCCACCTGCGCCGCACCGCTGGGCGCGACCGCACCGCTGGGCGCGACCGCACCGCTGGGGGCCGGCGCGACCGCACCGCTGGGCGCGACCGCACCACTGGGGGCCGGCGCGACCGCGACCGGCTCGCCGCCGTGCGCCCGGGCCACCTCCTCCTGCTGGGCAGCGCTGAGGGCCTCGTACTGCCGCTGGTAGTCGGCGATCTTGCCCTCGAGGTCCTCCTGCTGAGCGGCGATCTCGTCGACGGCGCGCTGCGCCTCGGCCTCCGCCTCGTCGGCCTCGGCCCGAGCCCGCTCGGCTGCCTCGTCGGCCTCGGCGACCTCGAGGATCTGCTGGTTGGTGTGACCGGCGATCGCGTCGAGGGTGCCGAGCTGGTGCACGAGCTCTTCGACGGAGCCGCTCGTCAGCAGGACGTCGAGGCGGTTGAAGCCCTCGCTGGTGTACGCCGACCGGGCCAGCTGACGGACCTGGCCGTCGAGCGCGTCGAGCTGGGCCTGGGCGTCGGCCGCGGCCTGCTGGGCGCTCGCGACCGCGGCGTGCTGCTGCTCCAGCTGGACCTTGGCCTCGTTGAGCTGCTCGGTGACGACCTCGAGCTCGTGCTCGGATTCGGCGACGAGCTGCGCGGCCTGGGCGGGGTCGGTGACGGTGGCCGGATCGGCGGCGGCGGTGCCCGGGAGGACGGTGAAGGTGAGGGCCGCGGTCACCCCGAGGAGGAGACCGGAGCGCAGCCAGCCGACGTGTCCGGGAACGGACGGGCGGGTGGGCTGGGACTGTTCGAGGGCGTGCGGCAGTAGAGCGTGTGGGGTCGCCACGAGCGGCGGCTCTCCGTTTCTTCCTCTGCGACCGCCTACCGAGTTAGCTGACGGGTTCGGGCTGGGAAGACTGGCCCTATCCCCTGCGCACCGGCGAACCGGCCCTGCAGGAGAACTCACCCCAGGACTGCGGTGGGTCCCCGGCTCGCCGTCGAGCACCTCTGCAGGCGCCGTCGGGCGATTAGGCGGTGCCCGTCCGAGGTCACCCCTCTGCGGGTGACGACCACTCGGTCGGACCGGCAGACCCTACGACCGTGATGCGGCCGTGACAAACCCGGTCTCGTGGGACTGGTGTGACAGGAGTCGCAGATGGTGCCGTCCGCGCAGGTCAGCGGCCTTGCCGGACGGCGGTGTGACCTGGTGCGGACCGCTCGGTCCACGACCGCTCAGCCCGTCCTCCAGCCGCCGTCCGACGTCCGTCCCGACCCGTCGCGGTGCCGCAGCGGCGGCACGAGGCCGCCCTCCGCGAGGGCGCGGACGGCCCGGCGCTCGACGTCGTCGAACTCCACGACGACGCCGGGCCGCGGCACGACGACGTCCTCGGCCGTGACGTCGCCGGCGGTGATCTCGCCGGGCGCCGTGTCGACGGCGGACGCCCGACCACGGCCGGTCAGCGGGACGACGACCGGGTCGGCGCTCTGCCAGCCCGGCGGCGCGCCCAGCAGGACGGTGACGACGCAGTCGGCGCAGCCCGTCGGGCGTGCGGTGCAGGTGTCGCAGTCGATCAGCATGGCTTCTCCTCCGTGAGTCGTCCGCACGGTAGGAGCGGCCACCGACAATTCCGCTCCGCAGCCGGGTCAGGTGCCGGCGAACTCCCAGTGCCAAGGCTCCTCGCGTCCCCGGCCGGGCTCCGCCCAGTCGGGGTGCAGGAAGCCGAAGCGGCCGGCGTTGGCCTTCATCCAGGTGTACTGCGGGGTGCCGAACCGCTCGATCCCGCCGCAGAGGTCGACAGCGAGCCCCCAGCCGTGGTTGCTGGTCCCCGGCACAGCGGCGAGGGCCGGCTTCTGGCCGTAGAGCCGCACCTGGCTGCTGTACGTCCGGTAGGAGTCGGTGATGCAGATCGGCGACCCGAAGGCACCGGCGAAGGCTGCCGACATCGCCTTGTAGGCGGCCGAGGCGTCGCAGCGCAGCGAGTGCGCGGCCACCCCGATGGGACACAGGGCGCTGGGCGGGATGAGCCCGTTCGGGTAGCCGCCCCACGATCGCGCGCCGTCGTAGCTGGGTGGGTAGACGGTGTTGCCGCACTCCACCTTGAGCGCACCGCCCGTGGGCCCGGGGACCGCGACCGGCGACCGCTGGCCGAGACTCGGCCGGCCGATGCCCAGCGTCTGGTCCGCGGGCAGGGTCCGCACGACCACCGCGCCGGCCCGCGCGTCGGCGGCCAGCATGGTCTTCGGGTCGAGAGCGATGCCGACGTGGCCGAGCCCGGCCTCCGGCGTGCCCAGGAAGACCAGGTCGCCGGGCAGCACGTCGGCCGCGGCCACCGGGGTGGTGACGGCGAACAGCTCCGCCTGGTTGCCCGGGAGCGGGATGCCCGCCCCGCCGTAGACCGACTGCACGAGCGAACCGCAGTCCCACGAGTCCGGACCCGCCGTCCCCGGGGCGTAGGGCTTCCCGAGCGTGTCCATCGCCGCGGTGACCGCGCCCAGCGTCTCCGCGGGCAGCACCAGCAGCGACGTGGGCTGTCGGGGCAGCTGTGCCGCGCCGCGCTGGGCGCCGCCGTCACCCGAGCCGACCGGCACCAGGCCGGCCGGGAGGCTCGCGGGCGGGTCCAGGAGCGCCGCGGCCGGAGGCGCGGTGACACCGGCCGCCGTGAGCTGGGCGAGGTAGGCCTGCCAGTTGACCGCCGTCCGCCCGTTGACGTCGAGCTGTTCCTGCTGCAGCTGCGCCAGCTGCCGGTCGACGGCACCGAGCGCCTCCTCCAGCTCGCCGGTGACCGCGGCCGCCTGCGCCTCCAGCTCGGCCACCTTCGCGGCCACGGCCTCCGCCTCCTGCCGGGCCACGGCGAGCGCGGCCTCGGCACGCTGCTGCTCGCCGAGGGCCGCCTGCCGCTGCACCTCCGCTGCGCCTATGACGCGAGCGGCGTGGGCGTCCACGACGTCGAGGAAGCTCAGGGCCGACACGACCTCGCCGGGATCACCGCCGCTGAGCAGCACCGTCAGCGGCGTGACCGCGCCGCCGTCCCGGTAGACCGCGGCCGCGTAGGAGGCGACCTCCCGCTGGTGGACGGCGAGCTCACCCTCGGCGTCGGAGACGACCGCCTCGGC
>DASQTE010000479.1:0-4668 GCA_035642035.1 Blastococcus sp. | reverse complement strand
CCCGTCGCGCCGGTGTACAGCACCGGGAAGTGGTCCTTGAGGCGGGCCGCCACGTAGTTGGCCGCGAGGATCGCGTGCTCGGTCGCGGCGAGCAGGCCGTCGGGGCCCATGAGCCGGACGTAGGCCCAGGAGATCGGCAGGATGCCGGCCGACCCCCAGGGGGCGCCGGACACCGTCGGGCCCGTGCCGCCGGTGTCGGCCAGCGGGTGGCCCGGGAGGAACGGGACGAGGTGCTCGCGGACGCCGATCGGCCCGACGCCCGGACCGCCGCCGCCATGCGGGATGCAGAAGGTCTTGTGCAGGTTGAGGTGGCTGACGTCGGAGCCGAACCGGCCCGGCTTGGCGAGCCCCACCATCGCGTTGAGGTTGGCGCCGTCGACGTACACCTGGCCGCCGGCGTCGTGCACGGCCCCGCAGATCTCCTGGACGTCGACCTCGAAGACGCCGTGCGTCGACGGGTAGGTGAGCATGATCGCCGCGAGCCGCTCGGCGTGCTGGTCGACCTTGGCGTGCAGGTCGGCGACGTCGACGTTGCCGGCCTCGTCGCAGGCGACCACGACGACGCGCATGCCGGCCATGACCGCGCTGGCGGCGTTGGTGCCGTGCGCCGAGCTGGGGATCAGGCAGACGTCGCGCTGGTCGTCGCCCCGGGAGCGGTGGTACCCGCGGATGGCCATCAGACCGGCGAACTCGCCCTGGGAGCCGGCGTTGGGCTGCACGCTGACGGCCGCGTACCCGGTGACCTCGGCGAGCGCGGAGCACAGCTCGTCGATCAGCTGCGCATACCCCCGGGCCTGCTCGGCCGGGACGAACGGGTGCAGGTTCGCGAACTCCGGCCAGGTGATCGCGGCCATCTCCGTGGCGGCGTTCAGCTTCATGGTGCAGGAGCCCAGCGGGATCATCGTGCGGTCGAGCGCGAGGTCCTTGTCGCTCAACGTCCGCAGGTAGCGCAACATGGCCGTCTCCGAGCGGTGCGCGGAGAAGACGGGGTGCGTCAGGTACGGCGTCCGGCGGCGCAGGCCGGCCGGCAGCGCGTCCGCGCCGTCGTCGTCCAGCGCGGTGTCGTCCACGGCGACCCCGAACGACTCCGCTACCTGCCGGAGGACCGCGGGGGTGGTCGTCTCGTCGCAGGCGACCGCCACGGTGTCGGCGTCGACGAGGCGCAGGTTGATCCGGCGACCGGCCGCGGCGGCGACGACCTCGGCGGCGCGGCCGGGCACCGACACCTCGAGGGTGTCGAAGAAGTGCTCGTGCCCGATCTCCAGCCCACCGGCCCGCAGCCAGCCGGCGAGGACGGTGGCGCTGCGGTGCACGCGCGCCGCGATGGCGGCCAGCCCCTCCGGCCCGTGGTAGACGGCGTAGGCGCCGGCCATGACGGCGAGCAGCACCTGGGCGGTGCAGATGTTGCTGGTCGCCTTCTCCCGCCGGATGTGCTGCTCGCGGGTCTGCAGCGCCAGCCGGTAGGCGACGTCGCCGTCGGCGTCCACGGAGACGCCGACCAGGCGCCCGGGCAGCTGGCGGGCCAGCCCCTCGCGGACGGAGAGGTAGCCGGCGTGCGGCCCGCCGAAGCCCATCGGGACGCCGAAGCGCTGAGTGGTGCCGCAGGCGACGTCGGCGCCCCACTCCCCCGGCGCCTCGAGCAGCGTGAGGGCGAGCAGGTCGGCGGCGACGACCACCGCCGCTCCGGCGTCGTGCGCGGCGGCGGCCAGCGCCCGGTGGTCGCGGACGGCTCCGCTGGCGCCCGGGTAGGACAGCAGGACGCCGAACGCCCCGGCCTCGGGGAGGTCCGTGGGCCAGCCGGCCGACAGGTCGGCGACGTGCAGCCGGATGCCGAGGGGCTCGGCGCGGGTCCCGAGGACGGCGAGCGTCTGCGGGAGCGTGTCGGCGTCGACGACGAAGACGGCGTCGACCTTCGCACGGCCGGCACGGCGGACCAGCGTCATCGCCTCGGCGGCGGCGGTCGCCTCGTCCAGCATGGAGGCGCCGGAGACCGGGAGGCCGGTCAGGTCGGCGACCATCGTCTGGAAGTTGATCAGCGCCTCGAGCCGGCCCTGGCTGATCTCGGGCTGGTACGGCGTGTAGGCGGTGTACCAGGCGGGGTTCTCCAGCACCGTGCGCTGGATGACGGCCGGCGTGACGGTGCCGTGGTACCCCAACCCGATCATCGAGGTGTAGACGTCGTTGGCCTCGGCGCGTTCCCGCAGCAGGTCGAGGACCGCGGCCTCGTCCTGCGCGGCGGGCAGCTGCAGCGGCGTCCGGTCGCGCACGCCCTCGGGGACGCAGGCGTCGACCAGGGACTCGAGGGTCGGGTGCCCGACGGCGGCGAGCATCTCGGCGGTGTCGCCGGCTCGCGGGCCGATGTGCCGGGCGGCGAACGCTCCTGACGGGTTCAGGGACGTCAGGGATGGGAGCAATCCGGACAGCGGCGGGAGGGACTCAGAACCGTCGACCATTGCTCGGACGGTACCAGCGGGCCGGGGTCGAGAACGCGCCCATGCTGGGTCGCGCCGAGTGGGGCCCGGAGGGCTCCGCGCAGGCGGGACGCCAGCGGCTCAGCGCCCAGCGGTAGGGCACCTGGCCGCGGTGCGGTCCGGAGGACCGCAGTGTCATGGCTTACACGGCGGCGCGGCGGCGACGGCGCATGGCGAGCTCGTCGTCGGCGGAGTGCACGGGGCCGCCGTCGAGGCGCTCGGCGGGCAGCTCGGCCAGCTCACCGGAGAGCTCGCGCAGCGCACCGCTCACCGCGATGCCGAAGACGCCCTGACCGCCGGCCAGCAGGTCGACGACCTCCTCGGCGGACGTGCACTCGTAGACGGTGGCGCCGTCGGAGAAGAGCGTGACGTTCGCCAGGTCCTTGATGCCGCGGGTGCGCAGGTGGTCGACGGCCTTGCGGATGTTCTGCAGGGAGACGCCGGTGTCCAGCAGCCGCTTGACGACCTTGAGCACGAGGATGTCGCGGAAGGAGTAGAGCCGCTGCGTGCCCGAGCCGGTGGCGCTGCGCACCGACGGCGCGACCAGACCCGTGCGGGCCCAGTAGTCGAGCTGGCGGTAGGTGATCCCTGCAGCGGCGCACGCCGTCGGGCCGCGGTAACCGACCTGGTCGTTGTCGACCTCGTCGTACGCCGGGGCTCCGACAGCCGCATCACTGAACAGCTGACCCTGGGAGCCGTCCCTCTGGTCGCTCACGTCCAGCGTCCTCCTCTGGTCCCGCGCCACTCGCGTGGCCCGGGTCGACGGCTTCGCACCTGCGGGGCCTTGCACCCACTGACCTCAGATGTCACACCGTTGTTGTTCGCCGACCGTAAGCCGGGCCAGGGGTGGGGTCAACTGAGCGGGGCGGCGTGTCGTCTCGCTCATCATTTCGAGTGGAGGTCGAGACGACTCCTGCCGATAGACCGAGGTTGGTCTCGATTCGGCCCCCTCCCGGGCACCGCCCCGAGCTTGCGAGGGGTGGGGAGGAGGGGGTCCTTCGTCAGGCGGGCCCGCCGGAGCCCGACCCCGCGCCGAAGTCTTCCGGCGAGATCTGGTCGAGGAATTCCCGGAACTTCTCGACCTCGTCCTCCTGCTCGTCGGGGATCTCGATCCCGACCTCGTCGAGCAGGTCGTCGGCCCCGTAGATCGGCGCGCCGGTGCGGACGGCGAGGGCCACGGCGTCCGAGGGCCGGGCGCTGACGACGCGCTCGTCACCGAACACCAGCTCGGCGATGTAGATGCCGTCGCGCATCTCGGTGATGTCGACGGCCTCCAGCGTCGCGCCGAGCGCGGTCACGACCTCGCGCAGCAGGTCGTGGGTCATGGGCCGGGCGGGACGAACGCCCTGCTGCTCGAACGCGATCGCGGCGGCCTCGACCGCGCCGATCCAGATCGGCAGATACCGCTCCCCCTGCGTCTCCTTCAGCAGCAGGATGGGCTGGTTGCCGGGCAGCTCGACGCGTACACCGACGACTCGAAGCTCCTGCACGATGCGACTCCTCGGCTGCAGGCCCGGGGAAAGCGGGCGGGTCGGTCTCGTCGGACGGCGGGTGGACGCTGCGACGTGTCCACGGTACGCCCGACTCAGGGACGCAGGAGATCCCGCAGGCGCGCTTCGAGGAGGGCGTTGTGCAGCTGCGCCGACAGCGTCGCCAGCTCCCGCAGCTTCTCGGCGGCCCGCGTCCGGGCCTCCTCGGAACGGGCGCGCAGCACCGGTGCCACGAGCTGCTCGACCAGCCCGGCCTCGCGCTCGACACCGCTGCGGTACACCCGCAGGTGCCGCGGTTCGATGCCGTGCCGGGCGAGTCCCGCGGCGGCGCGCGCGACCGGCAGGTCGGTGGCTGGGTGCCGGCCGTCGGCGTCGGTGGCCAGCAGGCCGAACTGCACGCAGTCGGCCAGCTGCTCCGGCTCCAGTCCCGCCGCGCGGGCGAACTGCTCCGAGCTCAGCGGTGGCGTGCCGGTGGCGCCGTCCTCACCGGGCGGCGGTGGCGGCGGGACCGAGCCGGGACCACCGGACGCCGCCGGCAGCGGCTCGCCGCGGTCGAGCGCCTCCAGGTGCTCCTTGATGACCCGCAGCGGCAGGTACTGGTCGCGCTGGGCGGCCAGGACGTAGCGCAGCCGGCTCACGTCCGCGCGGGAGAACTTCCGGTACCCCGACGGCGTGCGCTGCGGGTGGACCAGGTCCTCGGACTCGAG
>DASQTE010000478.1:0-10950 GCA_035642035.1 Blastococcus sp. | reverse complement strand
GTCCTCGAGGCGCGTCAGGTGCGCCCCCAGGACCTCGTCCACCACCGAGGGGTCCCGGCGGTGCTCGAGCACCCGGCTGATCCCGGCGAGCGGCAGGCCGACCCGCCGCAGCCGGGCGATCAGCCGGGCGGGAACGACCTGGTCGTCGCCGTACCAGCGATAGCCGCTCTGCGGGTCCTTGCGGGCCGGGACGAGCAGGCCGGCGCCGTCGTAGAACCGCAGGGCGCTGACGGTGAGCCCGGACTCCCGGGCCATCTGTCCGATCCCCCGCACGTGTTCCTCCACATGCCCGACCGTCGGGCCTCGACCAGGTCGAGAGTCAAGCACTCATGCGGGCGCGGCGAGGGCCTCCTCGTCGGCGTGCGCGACGTGTGCGAGCTCCCGCCAGATCAGGGCCAGGATGACGGCGGAGCCGACGAAGGCGAACCAGAACGGGCCGGTGATGCCCCAGATCCGGGCGATCACCCCGCCGAGCGCCTGGCCGGCGACGATGCCGCCGAACACCCCGATCGAGTACAGGCTGCCGACCCGTCCTTGCAGCTGGGGAGGCACCGCGCGCATCCGCACGGTGCGCGACGTCGTCCCCCAGACGAACGCGTGCACGCCGAAGACGAACAGGATGACCATCGCGACCCAGGGCGTCGTGGTGAGGGCGAGGCCCAGGTGGGTCAGCGTCTCGACGACCAGCCCGACCCGCATGATCGCCGCAAGGCTGGCGTGCCGCTCGAGCCAGTCGTAGCCCGCCGTCCCGGCGATCCCGCCCAGCGCGCCCACCGTGGTGAGCAGGCCGAAGCCGATCGGGCCGAGCCCCAGCCGGTCGGAGGCGTAGAGGACGAGGACCGACCACGCCGCGCCCCAGGTGACGTTGAAGGTGACGATCGCCAGGGTCAGGGTCCGGATGGCGGGGTTGCCCCACGTCCACCGGAAACCCTCCGCGATGTCCCGCACGACGTGCCGCGGCCCCTCCGTCACCGGCAGCGGCGGGACGACCATCCGCGAGACGAGCAGCGCGCCGAGCAGCAGGCAGACCGCCTGGACGACGAACGGCCAGGCCATCCCCAGCACGAACAGCGCCGCACCGACCGACGGGCCGATCAGCTCGTTCATCGTGATGCGGGCGGTCATCATCCGGGCGTTGCCGATGCCGAGGTCCGCCCGCGCGACCACCATCGGCAGCAGCGTGGCGCTGGTGGTGTCCACGAAGACCTCGGCGGTCCCGAGCAGGAACATCGCGACCAGGACGACGGGGATGTCCACCGCGCCCGTGACCAACGCCGCCACGAGCACGACGAGCACGGCCGCGCGCAGCAGGTCGACCGCGATCACCACGAGGCGGCGGTCGAGCCGGTCGGCCAGGACCCCGGCGTGCAGGCCGAACACCAGCCACGGCAGCCGCTGGAGCAGGCCGGCGAGCGCGACGAGCAGTGGGTCGGAGGTCTGCGACGCCACCAGCAGCGGACCGGCGGCGAGCGCGATGCCGTCGCCGAGGTTGCCGATCCACGCCGAGCCGACCAGCCAGCGGAACGGCGTCCCCATCCGGGCCGGGAGCACTGCGTCGACGATCCGGCCCACGAGGAGGAGACCCTAGGCGGCCCCCGGGCGGGCGGCGACGGCATATCCCCGGCCGGTCACCCGAGGCTGAGGACGCGGGCCTCCCAGGGACGCAGCAGCTCGGGGTCCTCGTCGGGCAGGTTGCCCAGCACGAGGCGGCCGTCGCGCGCCTGGGGCAGCAGTTCGGCCAGCCGGTAGGTGGTGCGGCTGAGATTGCAGACGACGACGAGCACCCGGTCGTCGAGCGTGCGGGTGAACGCGTAGACGTCGTCGTGCTCCGGGAGCAGCATCGCGAAGTCGCCGAGGGCGACCACGGGGTCGTCGTGCCGCAGCGCGATGAGGCGCCGGTAGTGGGCGAGCACCGAGTCGGGGTCGCCGCGCTGCGCCTCGGCGTTCCACTCGACGTGGTCGGGGTTGACCGGCAGCCACGGCGTCCCCGTGGTGAAGCCCGCGTTCGGCCCGGCGTCCCACTGCACCGGGGTGCGGGCGTTGTCCCGGCTCATCCGCCGCATCGCCGCCAGCAGCCGCGCGGGGTCCTCGCCGGCGACCATCGCCGTCCCGAAGTGGTTGACCGACTCGATGTCGCGGAAGTCGTCGACGCCGGCGAACGGGTAGTTGGCCATGCCGAGCTCCTGGCCCTGGTAGACGTACGGCGTCCCCCGGTGCAGGTGCAGCAGCGTGGCCAGGCAGGTCGCGGAGTCGCGCCGGTAGCGGGGTGAGTCGTCGCCGAAGCGGGAGACCGCGCGCGGCTGGTCGTGGTTGTCCCAGTAGAGGGAGTTCCAGCCGACGTCGGCCAGCCCGGCCTGCCAGCGCCCGAAGGACGCCTTGAGGTCGCGCATCCGGAGCGGGCGCACGTCCCACTTCGACGTCCCGTGGTCGAGCCCCACGTGCTCGAACTGGAACACCATGTCCACCTCGGCCCGCGCCGGATCGGTGAACAGCCGGGCCTCCTCGACGGTCACGCCCGGCATCTCGCCGACGGTCAGGAGCGCCCCGTCCCGCCCCGCGAAGACCTCGCGGTGCATCTCGGCCAGGAACTCGTGGATGCGCGGGCCGCACAGGTAGGACGCCGAGCCGTCACCCAGCGAGGAGCCGGGCAGCGGGGGCCCGTCGTGCAGGTGCCCGTCCGGGGCGACGTCCTTGCTGATCATGTTGATGACGTCCATGCGGAAGCCGTCGACCCCGCGGTCGAGCCACCACCGCATCATCGCGTACACGGCCTCCCGGACCTCCGGGTTCTCCCAGTTGAGGTCGGGCTGCTTCCGGTCGAACAGGTGCAGGTAGTACTCGCCGCTGGCCTCGTCGAACTCCCAGACGGGGCCGGAGAAGAACGACTGCCAGTTGGTCGGCTCGGCGCCCGGATCGCCGCCGGCGAAGCCCCCGCGCGGCGGGCGCCACCAGTACCAGTCGCGCTTCGGAGATGTCCGGCTCGCTCTGCTCTCCTCGAACCACGGGTGCTCGTCGCTGGTGTGGTTGACCACCAGGTCCATCAGCAGCTTCATGCCGCGGGCATGGAGCGCCGCGATCAGCTCGTCGAGCTGACCGAGGGTGCCGAACAGCGGGTCGATGCCCTGGTAGTCGCTGATGTCGTAGCCGTTGTCGGCCTGCGGGGAGGGGTAGACCGGCGAGAGCCACAGGACGTCGACGCCGAGGTCGGCCAGGTGGTCCAGGCGCTGCAGGATCCCGCCGAGGTCACCGATGCCGTCGCCGTCGGAGTCCTGGAAGGAGCGCGGGTAGACCTGGTAGGCGACCGCGCTGGTCCACCACGGAGGGTTCTCCGGCGCCATCAGCCGGGGAAGGTGTGGTGCACGGCCTCGACGTTGTTGCCGTCGGGATCGCGGAAGAAGACGCCGTAGTAGCCCGGGTGGTACTCGGGCCAGACGCGCGGCTCGTGCAGCACCTCGGTGCCGGCGTCCCGCGCAGCGGCGAACACCGCGTCCACCGCCTCGCGAGACGGCGCGGTGATCGCCAGGTGCACCGGACGGTGGCCGGTGTCGACGGCAGTGCCCAGCCACAGCCGCGGGAAGCTGTCCGGGCCGCAGAGGCCGACGACGGCCCCACCGCCCGGCGCCTCGTACCGCATCAGCTCGCGGACCCCGCACGGGGCGAGCACCCGCGTGTAGAAGTCCGCCGCGGCGGCGACGTCGGTGCACTGCAGCGCCAGGTGATCGAGCATGCCGCGACGCTAGTGGCGGGGAGGGACACCGGGCATCCGGGCGGTGCGCCGACCGCGAAATCGGGTGCGTCCTGTCGTACCCGTCGCCCACGATGACGGGGCACCCACCCGAGGAGTCCGATGACCACCCTGCCGCGGGCGCTGTCGCCCCTGCGGCACCGCTCCTACCGCCTCCTGGCGCTGTCGCTGGCGTTCGCCCTGCTCACCCAGGGGTTGTGGGCGATCGGCATGGTCTGGCAGGTGATGGCCCTCGGCGGCGGGCCGGCGGCGTTGTCGCTGGTCACCGGGCTGAGTGCGGGCGGCATGCTGGTGACGACGCTGGTCGGCGGCGCCCTGGCCGACCGGATCCCCCAGCGGCGGATCCTGCTCGCCGTCGCCGTGCTGCAGGCGGCGGTGGTCGCGCTCGCGGCCGCGCTGTCGCTGGCCGGCGTGCTCGAGCTGTGGCAGCTCGGGGCGGTCTCGCTCGTCGACGGCGTGCTGCTCGGGCTCTACTACCCGGCCTACTCGGCGCTGCTGCCCGCGCTGGTCCCGGAGGGCGACCTGCTCGCGGCGAACGGGCTGGAGGGCGTCGTCCGGCCGATGCTGGCGCAGGCGGCGGGTCCCGCGGCGGCGGGTTTCCTCGTCGCCGCGCTCTCGCCGGGCGCGGCGCTCGCGGCCACCTCCGTCGCCTCGCTGGCCGCGGCGGCCTGCATCGCCGCCCTGCCGACGACGCCGGTCCGCCGCGAGGGCGCCGGGGAGGGGTCGCTCTTCGCCGATGTGCGCGAGGGCTTCGTCTACATGCTGGGCACGCGGTGGCTGCTGGCCACGCTGCTGTTCGCCGCGCTGATGATCCTGCTGTTCATCGGCCCGTTCGAGGTGCTGGTCCCGTTCGCCATCCGCGAGATCGGCGGCGGGCCGAGCCAGCACGCCTACGTCCTCGCGGCCTGGGGGATCGGCGGTGCGATCGGCTCGCTCACCGTCGCCTCGCTGCGGCTGCCGCGGCGCTACCTGTCGGTGATGAACGTCCTCTGGGGCCTGGGCTGCGTGCCGATGGTCGTGTTCGCGTACGCGACCGACCTCTGGCCGATGGTCCTGGCCGGCGCGGTCATGGGCGGCACGTTCCAGGCCGGGATGGTCATCTGGGGCACGCTCCTGCAGCGGCGGGTGCCTCCGGCGCTGCTGGGCCGCGTCTCCAGCCTCGACTTCTTCCTGTCGCTGAGCCTCATGCCGCTGTCGATGGCGCTGGCCGGCACGGTCAGCGAGGTCATCGGGCTGACGACGACGTTCCTGCTGGCCGGTCTCGGCCCGCCCCTCCTGGCGGTCCTCACGATCGTGCTCGGCCGGCTCCCGGCCGACGAGATCGCGCACCCCCTCGACGTCGTCCCTGCCGACCGCCCGGAGGCGGCGGAGGAGCAGACCCTCGACCGGGTCTGAGCGGGTCCCCGGCGCCGCTGCTTGGATGGGTGCGGCGCCGGGAGAGCCCCGGCGCAGGAGGGAGAACCGTGCCCGAGCTGACCCGACCCGAGGTCGAGCCACCCACCGGACCGGCCCCCGACGACCTGGTGATCGAGGACCTCGTCGTCGGCGACGGCCCCGAGGCCAAGGCCGGGGACCTCGTGAGCGCGCACTACGTGGGCGTTACCCACGACGGCGGCGAGCAGTTCGACGCCTCCTGGGACCGCGGCGACCCGCTGGAGTTCCGCGTGGGCGTCGGCATGGTCATCCAGGGGTGGGACGAGGGCATCGTCGGCATGAAGGTCGGCGGCCGCCGCCGGCTCACCATCCCCGCGCACAAGGCGTACGGCGAGCGTGGCGCGGGCGGCGTCATCAAGCCCGGCGCCACCCTGCTCTTCGTGGTGGACCTCGTCGGGGTGCGCTGACCGGAATCGTCGAACGGGCAACGACGTTGGGCCGGACATGCAGGTAGAGGTCTGGTCCGACGTCGTGTGTCCCTGGTGCTACATCGGCAAGCGCCGCCTGGAGAGCGCCCTCGAGCAGTTCCCGCACCGGGACCAGGTCGAGGTCGTCTGGCGGTCCTTCCAGCTCGACCCCTCGGTGCCCGAGGGCGAGACGCACGCCACCCTCCCCGCGCTGGCCGCCAAGTACGGCGCCGGCATCGAGGACATGCGGGCCAACATGGCGCGGGTCGAGCAGCTCGCCGCCGCGGAGGGCCTGGAGTACCACCTGGCCGACGGCGTCAGCGGCAACACCCTGCTCGCCCACGAGCTGTTGCACCTGGCCGCCGAGCACGGCAAGCGCAACGAGCTCAAGGAGCGGCTGCTGCACGCCTACTTCGAGGAGGGGCGCCCGGTCTTCGACGTCGACTCCCTCGTGCCGTTCGCGGTCGAGGTCGGCCTGGACGAGGCCGAGGTGCGCGAGGCGCTGGCCGACCGCCGCTACCTCTCCGCCGTCCGCCGGGACGGCGCGACCGCCCAGGCCCTCGGCGCGACCGGCGTCCCGTTCTTCGTCGTCGACCGGAAGTACGGCGCCGCGGGGGCGCAGCCGGCCGAGCTGCTGCTCCAGATCCTGGAGCGGGCCTGGGCCGAGGCGAACCCGCTGGTCACCGTTCCTGCTGCTGACGGCTGCGAGGACGGCACCTGCGCCGTCTGATTCAGGCGAGCAGGCGGGGGACCGTTCGCAGCGCCTTCTCGGCGTCCGCGGACATCTCGCGGACGACGTCGCCGGCCGACCGCTCACGGGTGACCAGCCCGACCGACTCCCCGGCGTAGACCGGGGCGGTGCCGGGATCGCCGGTCCGGCGGCCCTCCACCACCAGGCGGCGGGCGTCCGCGTCGTCCCGTAGCTGCTCCTCGCGGCCGTGCCAGACCCGGCTGAAGTCGTTGACCAGCGCGCGCCCCGGCCACCGCTCGGGCCAGGCCGCGCCCTCCGCGACGTCGAACGCGCGGGTCAGCACCGTCTCGTCGCCGGAGGCCACCCGGATCCGCTCCCGCAGGGCGGGCGCGTTGAGGCCCTCGGTGCACGACAGCAGCGGCGTCCCGATCCACACGCCGGCCGCGCCCGCGACGAGGGCGGCCGCCATCCCGGCGCCGGTGGCGATGCCGCCCGCGGCGACCACCGGGCGGTCGGTCAGGGTGAGCACCTCCTGCAGCAGCGGGAGGGTGGCGCGCTGCCCGGTGTGGCCGCCGGCCTCCGTCCCCTGCGCGACCAGGATGTCGACCCCGGCGTCGAGCGCCCGGTGGACGTCGGCGGTGGTGTTGACCTGGGCGCAGACGGCGATGCCCGCGTCGTGCAGCGGCCCCACGTAGGGCGCCGGGTCGCCGAAGGAGACCGACACCAGGCTGGGTTCCGCGGCGACCGTCGCCTCGAACAGGTCGGGCCGGGTCTCGAGGACCCAGATCATGAGCCCGACGCCGAAGGGGAGCTGCTCGGCGGCCGGGATCGCGCACTGCTCGGTGACGAACTGCGCCGAGGCGGCGCCGCTGATGCCGATCATGCCGAGACCGCCGGCCTCGGACACCGCGCGTGCCAGCGCACCGCCGGACACGCCGGCCATCGGCGCGCCGACGACCGGCGTGGTCAGGTCGAACCAGCGGGTCAGCGGGGTCTTGATCACCCGCCCATCGTGCTACCCGCGTCTACTGGGTGGCCGGGCCTCCCTGCTCGGTGCCCTGCAGCCGGCCCAGGAACTCGTGGCAGCGCTTCGCCCGCGCGGAGTCCTGCTCCATCACCTCGCGGAAGAACGCCGCGATGTCGTCCAGGCCGGCGTTCTCGGCGTCCCGGACGTACTGGCCGTAGTCGTGCCCGGCCTTGAGCGAGTGGTACTGGACGGAGACGAGGTCGTAGAAGACGTCCTCGAAGCCGGTCTCACCGGTGGCCATCGGTCCTCCTCGTGCTCGGGTCGGTCGGTGCGGGTGCGCCTACCCGCGACGGACCGCTCCGTCACATCGAGGTCAGGGCTCCGAGGCCATTCCGCCGGTGACGTCCCCGCCGCCGGCCTCGTCGGGGAGGTTCTGGCTGGTGGCGAGCTCGTCCTCGCCGGCCGCCTCGGGGTCGTCGGCCGCCGAGGCGAGGTCGTCACCCTGGCCGTGGGCGCCGGGGTCGGCCTGCAGCGTGCGCGGGTCGTTGAGCGGATCGGGGGTGTCCGGATCGGTGACGGTCATGCCGCTCGCATGCCCTCGCCGTCCGGGGCGGGAAACCTCTGGCGGAACGCGTAACCGATGTGTTACGCATGACCCGTGGAGGCGCTGGCGGCACTGGCCGACCCCGTGCGGCGGGAGCTCGTGGCGCTGCTGGCCCACGGGGAGGTGGCGGCGGGGGACCTGGCCGACCGGTTCCCGGTCAGCCGGCCCGCGATCAGCCGGCACCTGCGGGTGCTCCGCGAGGCCGGCCTCGTCACGGCCCGCGCCGACGGCAAGCGACGCCTCTACGCGCTCGACCCGCGTCCCCTGCGGGAGCTCGACGACTGGCTGGAGCCCTACCGCGACCTCTGGGCGGGCCGGCTGGACGCACTGGACACCGAGATCGCCCGCGGACGGCGGGCACGACGGGCAGGAGACCCCTCATGACCACACCCGGGACGAACGCGGACCTCGCCGCCCGACGGGGGACCGTGACCCGGCAGGACGACGGGCGGCAGCGCCTGGAGTTCCGCCGGTCCTGGGCCGATCCGATCGAGGACGTCTGGGGGGCGCTGACCGAGCCGGACCGCCTGGCGCGCTGGATCGGCCGCTACGACGGTGCCCGCGGGCCCGGCGGCACGGGGACCTTCTTCATGACGCACGAGGAGGGCGAGCAGACCGGCGAGCCGATGACCGTCGTCGAGTGCGACCCGCCCCGGCGGCTGGTGGTCGAGTGGACGCAGCAGGAGACCGAGGACTGGCGCGTCGACCTCGACCTGTGGAGCGAGGGTGGTCGCACCCACCTGAGCTTCGTCCAGGTCTTCCCCGCGGACGCCGACGTCGCGGACTTCGCGATGGGCTGGCACTGGTACCTGGAGAAGTTCGGCGCCGAGCTGGGCGGCCCGCCGCCGACGGGGGACTGGGACGCCTTCGTCGCGGAGGTCGGCCCGGCCTACGGCCGCGCCCCGTCCTGACCGGGCCTCACGGGCGGCTGAGGACCGCCATCGCCACCGTGCCGGCGAACCCGACGGCGACGATCGGCGTCTCGACGGGATCGAAGCCGGTCGGGATCATGCGGCGCCGGCAGACCCGCTCGGAGAGGTAGCCCCCGACCATCCCCGTGCCGAGCAGCCGCAGGGCCCGGCGGGCCCGCTCGTCCGGGCCGCGCAGGAGGCGGGTGATCGCCCATGCCTGCGCCGCGAGCATGTACGACGGCGCGCTGACGGCCGAGCCGAACCACCAGGAGTCCCGGGCGACGTGGTCCGCGCTGCCCGTCATGAGTGGCGTGTCGTAGTGCAGGCGCCGGCGCAGGGCGACCACCTGCCCGACGAGGCCGGCGGTGAGCTGGGCGGCGGACACGGCGGCGAGCGTCGATGGGGACATGGCGCCGCACCGTAGGGCTCCCGACGCCGCCGCGGGGCACCCCGCGCGCTGCCAGGCTCAGGCGCGCTGCTCCACCTGGACGGGGTCGGGCCCCGTCCAGGGACCCAGCCTGCCCAGCAGCCGGCCGCGCGCAGCCAGCCGCGGACCGGCCTGCACCGGGTAGCCGTCGTGGCTGCCGGTGAGCTCGTGCGCGGCCCGCGCGGCGAAGTTCGGGTCGTCCTGGGCCTCGCGCGCGATGGCGACGAGATCGGCGAAGCCCTGGCTGACGACCGCCTCTGCCTGGCGGGCGTCGACGATCAGTCCGACGGCCATCGTGGCGATGTCGGCCTCCGCACGGATGCGGGCGGCGTGCGGGACCTGGTAGCCGTAGCCGATCGGGTGGTGCCAGCCGCCACCGAGGCCGCCGCCGGAGGTGTCGATGGCGTCCACCCCGCGCGCCTTCA
The DNA here is from genome assembly GCA_035642035.1 of Blastococcus sp. Classification (GTDB taxonomy): domain Bacteria; phylum Actinomycetota; class Actinomycetes; order Mycobacteriales; family Geodermatophilaceae; genus Blastococcus_B. The sequence continues at coordinate 1,339 of DASQTE010000478.1, read as the reverse complement.
GCTCGCGGGCGAAGGCGACGGTGTCCTCGAGCGTCACCCCGTCCAGGGAGCCGTCGACCGACGAGACCCGCACGAGGAGGGGCCGGTCCTCGGGCCATGCCGCGCGCACGGCCTCGACCACCTCGAGCGGGAACCGCATGCGGCCCTCGCGCGAGCCGCCGTACCCGTCCTCCCGCCGGTTGGTGAGCGGGGAGAGGAACTGGTTGAGCAGGTAGCCGTGGGCGGCGTGCACCTCGACGACGTCGAAGCCCGCGGCCAGCGAGCGCCGGGTGGCGGCGACGAACGCCTCCCGCACCTCTGCCAGCTCGTCGACGGTCAGCGCGTGGGGGGTCGGCCAGCCCGGCGCGACCGGCACGGCGCTGGCGGACACGGTGGGCCACGGCTCCTCGCCGGGGAGGGCGTTCTCCGCCGTCACCGGCCCCTCGCCGTCCCAGGGCCGCTTGCTGGAGGCCTTGGCCCCGGCATGCGCGAGCTGGATCCCGGCTGCCGAACCGTGCGCGTGCAGGAAGTCGACGACCCGCGCCAGCCCCGGCACGTGCTCGTCGGACCACAGACCGACGTCGCCGTGGCTGATCCGCCCCTCGGGGGTGACCCCGGTGGCCTCGACGACGACGAGCCCGAACCCGCCCAGCGCGAATCGGCCCAGGTGCGCCAGGTGGTAGTCGCCGACGAAGCCGTCGGTCACCGCGTACTGGCACATGGGGGCGACGACGAGCCGGTTGGGCAGCGTGACGCCGCGGAGGCTCAGGGGCGAGAGGAGGGCGGGGGTGCTCACGCTGCCAGCCAACACGTGCACGCAGCGTCGTCTTCCGCCGCCCCACCAGGGTCCTCCGACCTGAGGACCAGACGTCCTAGACGTAACATCTCTCACGGTTACAGCGGTGCGAACCGCCGGTAGCCTCACCTGATCCGGATCGGTGCACCAGCGCCGACGCCGGGTCCGCAGCACCAGCGCCGGTGCCAGAACCGCCCGGCTCACCCAGAGGATGGAGACGCCGTGACTTCAGTGGCCACACCCGGTCTCGACAACGCACCCACCACGCATGCCCGCCTCCTGGCATGGGTCCGGGAGATGGCCGAACTGACGACGCCGGACCAGGTGGTCTGGGTCGACGGCAGCGACGAGGAGTGGGAGCGGCTCACCGCCAAGCTGGTGGACGCCGGGACCTTCACCCGGCTCGACGCGAAGCCCAACTCGTTCTGGTGCGCGTCCGACCCCAGTGACGTCGCCCGGGTCGAGGACCGCACCTACATCTGCTCGGTCGACGAGGCCGACGCCGGTCCCACCAACAACTGGATGGACCCGGCCGAGATGAAGTCGGTCATGACCGAGCTGTAC
>DASQTE010000477.1:0-8432 GCA_035642035.1 Blastococcus sp. | reverse complement strand
CGGAGCCGACCGGGGACGGCGCCGCGATCGGCGAGGACAGCCGGACCGCGCTCGACGGCCTCCTGCTGCCCGCACGGTCCTACCTCGGTGGGCCTCGCTAGCCGGTTGCGTGCCTTGTGGTGACACGCTGGCAGGCGTCCTAGCCTTGGCGACGTGCCCGATGCACGGCCGATCGGCACCAGGACGCGGAGCGGATCCGCGCGGCGCTGGGCGGCGTCCAGGCGGCTCAGGACGAACTCGAGGCGAGCGTCGCGCGGGCCCTGCTGAACGGGGCCTCGGTGCGTGCGGTCTCCGAGCTCGGGGTGTCACCCAACACGGTGCAGAAGTACGGCCGAACGCACGGCTGGCCGACCGACGAGAACCGGCAACGCTTCAACGAGTCCCGGTGGGACCGCTACGGGCGGGAGGTCCGGGAGAACGGCTCGTGAGCTGGACGGCTCCACCGGCCCCGTCTTGGACCGATGGAGCCTGACCTCGTCAGCACAGATACCTGAACTTCCGTCGGCTGACGTCGACGCTACGGGTCGACGGAGCGCCGCGGGACGACCATGTCAGGCGTTCACCCGCTGGTTGCGGGTCAGCCGCGCGCGCCGGGGACGGGAAGGACGCCGGTGTGCACCAGCTGCTCGGCGACGGCGCGGAGCTTGATGTTGCCCCGCATCGACGCCTGGGCGAGCACCTCGAACGCCTGCTCGGCGGTCAGCTTGTGCCGCTCCATGAGGATGCCCTTGGCCTGGTCGATGACGGCGCGCGACTCCAGGGCGGACTGCAGGTTGCCGGCGAGCTCCCGCGCGCTGCTGTAGGCGTGGATGTTGCCCAGCGCCACTGCGGCGAACGGGCCGAACTCGGTCGCCGCCGAGCGGCTCGCCGGGTCGAATGCATCCACTCGGCGGGCGTAGATGTTGAGCGCCCCAACCATGTCCTCGTCGATGCCGAGCGGGATCGACAGGGAGCTCAGGTTGCCGAACTCGGCGGCCTGCCGCGTGTAGTCCGGCCACCTCGTATCGACGCGGGTGTCGGGAATCTCGGTGACCTCGCCGCTGCGCGCGGCGTGCATGCACGGGCCGTGCCCCTCCGCGTACTGCGTCTCGTCCAGCTTCACGGCGAGGTCCCCGGTCGACACCACCGTCGTCGGCCGGTCCTTCACCATGACCAGGATCGACGCCTCCGGATCCCCCGGCAGCACCGACTTCGAGAGATCGACGACCCGTTGCAGCAGGGCGTCGACGGACTGCTCCCGCAGGCTGAGCCGGCCCAGCTGCTCGAGGGCCTCGCGAGCGAGGGTGGACGAAGAAGCGTCGTTGCTGGCCACAGCCTGAGCCTCCGGACAGAACACCGGGGCGGTGACCTCGGCAGAACCCCGAACGCTTCGGGACCCGCTCGCTAGCGCCGACTGTGTGACGCGTCTACACCCGTCACCCTACTCGTACCGGCGTCATCCAACGCCTGTTTACCTGCAGGAATGCGTCAGATCCGTGCGCGCAGAGGTCGAGGCACCTTCGGGCACGTCCCCGCGGGCGACGCGCGTCAGTCGCGGGGTGGGCGACCGACCGGCACGGCTCCGACCTCGGTGATCTCGGAGGCGACGTCGAGGAGCTTGCGGTTCAGCTCCTGCGAGGCCCGGGCGAGGACTCCGAAGGCCTGATCCGCGGTGATCTTGTGCCGCTCCATGAGGATGCCCTTGGCCTGTCCGATCAGGTCACGGCTGTCGATGCCCCGGCGCAGGTTGCTCTCGTGCTCCGCGCCGGCCAGCGCCACCGCCGCGTGCGCCGCGAGCACCCGCGCCAGCTCCTCGGCCTCGTCGTCCATGGCCCCGGCGGCGGACGAGTACAGGTTCATCGCGCCCAGCTGGTCGCCGTCGACGAACAACTGCAGGCACATCATGCTGCCGACACCCAACTCCGCCGCCCGCCCGCAGAACCTCGGCCACCGCTGCTCGGTCCGGACGTCGTCGACGCGGACGACCTCGTGCTCCCACACCGCGTCGAGGCACGGCCCCTCGCCGAGCTCCTCCTGGAGCTTGTCGAGCCGGCCGGCCCGCTCAGCGGTGGCCGCTCGCGGCTCGACCCTCCGGCGGCCGATCACGTAGCTGATGCTGCACTCGTCGGTGCCCGGCACCGTGCTCACAGCCAGCGAGGTGATCACCTGCAGCGTGCCCTCGACGTCGCCGTGGCTCCCCTGCAACCGCCGGGCGGCGCGGCTCATCACGTCGCCCAGGGGCTCCACCCGCCGGGGGTCGATCGCGCGGTCCTCGTCCCGAGCCGTCACGTACCGACGGTAGCGGTGCCGACGCACCCGGCATACAGCTTCCGCGGTCGGGTCTCAGGCCCGGTTCCTGTTCGAGTGCGGAGGGTCAGGACGCCGGCCGGCTCGGCGGCTGACCGCCCGGGCCGCCGGCACCGGGCACGCCGGACGGGGCGCCGTCGCCACCCGTGCCGCCGCCGGTCGGGGTCGTCGTGGTTTCGATCCGCACCGGCAGGGTCACCGTGTAGCCGCTGCCGACGTCGCCGGTCACCGTGGCCAGCTGGCTCGCGCCGCCGTCGTCACCGAAGACGTTGTCGCTGGTCAGGCTCAGCTGCGACAGGTACGACACCGACGCCTCGTAGCCCTCCTCCGCGAAGACCGCGTCCGCTGTGAGAGCCGGCGCGCGGGATCAGCGCCCGCGGCGCCAGGCGACGACGTCGAACGCGGCACCGAGGGCCAGCCCGAGGCCGAGCCCCGGCCCGAGGTCGTCGAGGACGGTCATCCCGGCGAGCGCGCCGAGGCTCAGCCCCAGCGCGATCCCGGTGCCGGCTCCGAGGGACGTCTCCTCGGCCGGCTCCGGCGCGGTGCTCGGGGGGATCTGCTGCTCCGACACGATCGGCCGCAGCGTCCCGGAACGCGGCGGTGCCGATCAGTCCCCGGTGCGCCGCCGCTCGAGCAGGACGGCGACGACGCGCTCGACCAGGTCGTAGGGCACGGGCCGGTCGTAGCGGAGCTGCATCGCGTCCTTGGCGCCGCGATAGGGCTCCACCTGCGCGGCCAGCTCGCCGTCCATCGGTGGCAGCGGGTAGAGGCCGAGGTGCTTCTTCCAGGCGGCCACGTGCACGAGCGGCAGACCGTCCAGCACGAACGTGGGCATCTGGTAGCTGATCTTCTCGGCCACGCCGGGCACCACGCGGTGCACGACGCGGCGGACCTCCTCCATCACCGGCCGGGCGTCGTCCGGCAGTGCTGCGACGTAGTCGTCGACCGTGGCGAAGCTGTCGCTCATGGGTGCTTCCTACTGGGCGCTGACCGGCTGCGACAGCTCGACGGTCGCGATGCCCGGGGCGACGTCGCCGTCGGCCGGGGCGCCGGAGAGGTCGCCGAACGCGCCCAGGCCGGCGAGGGCGAGAGTCCCGCCCAGGACCGAGGCGGCGACGGTGAGCCGCGCACGGATGACGCGGCGGGTCAGGGCTGCGTCGGTGCGGTCCATCGTGTCTCCTCGGTCCCGGGCGGGCGGTTCCCCCTCGTGGTGCAGGACCGACTCTGACCGGCCAACCGCACGGGGAGCGCCGGGAAACCGCAAGGCTTGCGCAAGGTGCCGGCGTCCTGGCGGCTGATTTCCCGTGACGAACGCGTGAACAGGAGGGCGGCGTCCTGGCACGGACCGCCGTCCTGGTCGACAGTGAGCCGATGAGACCCGACGCCCGCGCCTGGTTCCAGCACCGCACGACCTCGGCCACCTCCCTGGCCGAGATCGATCTCGACGCCCTGCTGCTCGCCAAGCGACGCGGCGGGCACCGCGTCAGCGTCGTCCTGCCGGCCCGGAACGAGGAGGCGACGGTCGGACGTCTGGTCGCCGACCTGCGGGAGCACTGGATGGTCCGGCTGCCGCTGGTCGACGAGCTGCTCGTCGTCGACTCCGATTCCACCGACGCGACGGCCGCCGTCGCCCGGGCTGCCGGTGCCGACCTCGTCGCCACCGCCGACGTGCTCCCCGGCCACGGCTCGCGGCCCGGCAAGGGCGAGGCGCTGTGGAAGTCGCTGGCCGCCACGACCGGCGACCTCGTCGTCTTCCTCGACTCCGACCTCATCGGCGACGTCGCCCACTACGTGCCCGGGCTGCTCGGGCCGCTGCTCACCGACGCGCACGTTCGCTATGTCAAGGGCTGCTACACCCGCCCGCTCGAGGTCGACGGGCACGTCCAGCCCGCCGGCGGCGGCCGGGTCACCGAGCTCACCGCCCGGCCGCTGCTGAACGCCCTGTGGCCGGAGCTGGCCGGGTTCGTCCAGCCGCTGGGCGGCGAGTACGCCGGCCGCCGCTCGGCCCTGGAGCAGGTGCCGTTCGTGTCGTCGTACGGCGTCGAGATCGGGCTGCTGATCGACCTGCTGCGGCTGGGCGGGCTCTCCTCGCTGGCCCAGGTCGACCTCGGCGTGCGGCGGCACACCTCGCAGTCGCAGGAGGCGCTGGGCGCCATGGCCGGCGAGGTCGTCTCGACCGTGCTCGCGCGGGCCGAGTGCGGCCGCCCGGGGCACCAGCCGCTGACCGCCAGCGGGCTGCTCACCCAGTTCCGGCACGACGGGACGGGATTCGTGCCGCGCAGCCGCGCGGTCGCCGTCGACGAGCGGCCGCCCCTGGCCACGGTCGACGAGTACCGCAGCCGGCTGGTCGGCTGACCGCGTCCCCGGGGGTAGCTCTCCGTACCGGCGCACGAGCACCCTGGTGGGCGTGCCCCACCACGACAGGGGAGGATCTGTCCGTGCCGGTCGTTCCCCCTCCGCTCCGTTGACCGCCCTCGAGGTCGTCGCCCACCGCGGCGCGACCGCCGGGGCCCCCGAGCACACCCTGGCGGCCTACCGCCAGGCCGCCGCGGTCGGGGCGGACGCCGTCGAGTGCGACGTGCGGCTCACCCGCGACGGCGTCCTCGTCTGCGTGCACGACCGGCAGATCAGGCGGACCTCGAACGGCCGTGGGGTCGTCTCGGCGCTGCACCTGGCCGAGCTGGAGCAGTACCAGTTCGGCCCGCGCAAGCCGCGCGGCTTCAACCGCTGGGCCGACGACGAGATCCTGTCCGTCACCGACGAGCCGGACGTCGAGAACGGCCTGGTCCTCACCCTCGACCGGCTGCTCGACTACATCACGGCGACGCCCGGCACCCTGCGCCTGGCGATCGAGACCAAGCACCCGACGCGGCACACCCGCAAGGTCGAGGAGGCCCTCGTCGAGTGCCTGCGCCGGTACGGGCTGCTGGGCAACGGGCGCCCCGTGGAGTGGGCGGGGAAGCCCGCCGTCCGGATGATGAGCTTCTCGCAGCTCGCCGTCCGGCGGATGGCCGAGCTCGCCCCTGCCGTCCCGACGGTGCTGCTGATCGGCAAGCGGCTGCGGCCGGTCCGCCGGGAGGTCCTGAACGGCAGCGCGACGGCGGTCGGCCCCGGCATCGGGCTGCTGCGCGCCGACCCGGAGTTCGTCGCCGACGCCCACGCGGCCGGCAAGGAGGTCCACGTCTGGACGGTGAACCGGCCGAGGGACATGGATCTCGTGCGCGAGCTCGGCGTCGACGCGGTCATCACCGACCACCCGGACGAGATGCTGCGCCGCCTCGGCCGGACTTCCGCGGCCTCCTGACCTGTCCCACGTTCGGCGGATCCGGTACGGGACCGGTCGCGATCGGGGCCCAGCTGGGGCATGCTGCCCGGACCATTTTCAGCGTCGACACCCAGAGCCGGCGCCCGTCCCTGGGGGTGCCTGTGCGGACCGACGTGCACCGATGGCTGCAGCAGCGCACCTATCCCGTCGCCAGGTGGACACCCGGCGAGCTGGTGACCGCGAAGCGCCGGCAGGGCACCACCGTGAGCGTCGTCCTCCCGGCCCTTGACGAAGAGGCCACCGTGGGCGCCATCGTGACCGCCCTGCGCACCGCCCTGGTCGAGGTCGATCCCCTGATCGACGAGCTGGTGGTGATGGACAGCGGCTCGTGCGACCGCACCGCGGCCGTGGCCGAGGAGGCCGGCGCCCGGGTGGTGCACGTCGACAGCGTGCTGCCCCGGCTCGGGCGGATCCCCGGGAAGGGCGAGGCGCTCTGGAAGTCCCTGCACGTCACCACCGGCGACCTCGTCGTCTTCGTCGACGCCGACCTCGTCGCGTTCGACCCGCGATTCGTCGTCGGGCTGCTCGGCCCGCTGCTCACCGACCCGGCCGTCGGCTACGTCAAGGGCCTCTACGACCGGCCGCTGACCACGACCGAGGGGCTGGTCCCCTCGGGAGGCGGCCGGGTGACCGAACTGCTCGCCCGGCCGCTGCTGAACGCGTTCTGGCCGCAGCTGTCCGGCTTCGTCCAGCCGTTGTCCGGGGAGTACGCCGGCCGGCGCGAGCTGCTCGAGTCGGTGCCGTTCGCCTCGGGCTACGGCGTCGAGTTCGGGCTCTTGGTCGACCTCGCCGAGCTGGCCGGGGTCGACGCCCTGGCCCAGGTCGATCTCGGCACCCGCCAGCACGGCCACCAGTCCGACGCGGCACTGGGCCGGATGGCCGGCCAGATCCTGCAGACCGCCATGGCCAGGCGCCCGGGGCCGGCGCCGAGCTGTGCGGAGCTCCTGCAGTTCCTGCGGACCGACGACGGGGTGGAGGCGGTCGGCTGGGACGTCGGCACGGTCGACCGCCCGCCGATGCGCCTCATGCGCGCCGGGGCCGGACGGGAGGGGCGACGGCGGTGAAGGTGCTGATGGACGCCGGCCCGTGGCTGCCCGTCCCCCCACGCGGGTACGGCGGGCTGGAGAACGTCGTCGCCACGCTGACCACCGAGCTCCGCGCGCGCGGGCACACCGTCGTCCTCGCGGCCTCGGGCGACTCCGACCTGCCCGCCGACGGGCTGGTCAGCGCGTTCGCCACCGGCCAGTTCCCCCACCTGGCCGGCCCCTACCCGCAGGTCGTGGGCATCGCCCACGCGCACGAGCAGGAGGTCCTCCGGACCATCGACGAGCACGCCGACGCCGGCGTCCCCTTCGACCTGGTGCACACCCACGTGGAGGTGGTCGGCCCGGCCCTGCTGGGGGACGCGGGGCCGCCGGTGGTCGCCACGCTGCACTGGGACCTCGGCCGCAACACCGCCTTCTACGAGGTGTTCGAGGGGCACGGCCGCGTGTTCTTCGCCGGCGTCTCTTCCAGCCAGCTGGCCGGGGCACCCGCACGCCTGCGCCGCCAGGTGCTGGGGTCGGTCCCGCTGTCGGTGCCCGTGCCCGACGAGCCGCCGCTGCCGCGGTCGGACCGGGCGGACTTCGTGCTCCTCCTGGCACGGCTCTGCGCGCTCAAGGGGGTCGACACCGCGCTCCGCACCTGCCGGGACGCCGGCCTGCCCCTCGTGCTCGCCGGTCCGGTGGCCGGGATGCCCGACGCCGCGGCGCTGGCCGCCGCGCTCGCCGACCCGCACCACCCCGTGCACACCCATCCCGACCTGCCGTGGTTCACCGAGCACGTGCAGCCGTTCCTCGACGGCGAGCGCGCGCGCTGGATCGGGTCCGTGGCGGGGCCCGAGAAGGACCGGCTCGTCCGGGAGGCCCGGGCGCTCCTGTTCCCGATCCGCTGGGAGGAACCCGGGGGGACGGCGGTCTGCGAGTCGCTGGCCGCCGGCACGCCGGTGGTGGCGATGGCCCGCGGCTGCCTCCCCTCGCTGGTCGACCACGGGCGGACCGGCTTCCTGGCGACGGACGAGGCAGGGTTCACCGCCGCCCTGGGGCGGCTCGCCGAGATCGACCCGGCCGTCTGCGCGGCGGAGGCCCGCCGCCGCTTCGCCCCAGCGGTGATGGCGTCGCGCTACGAGGAGCTCTACGACGAGGCCGTCCGCCGGGCCTCCGGGCTCACTCCGGCGGGACGGCGAGTGCGGCCGAGAGCACGTGACGCCGTCGCGCGCTGAGGTCGGCGAACAGCTGTGGCGCCTCGTCGAAGGGGACGACGTCGGACAGCAGGTGCTCCCGGACGGCGGCCCCGTGGACGGCGAGCAGCCCGAGCGTCTCGGTGGAGAGGCGGCGCCGGTCCCACAGGTGCCCCAGACCGCGGGGCACCCGGCCGATCTGGGCGCACCGGAGGGCCAGGCCGTTGTGGTGGAACTCCTCCCCGAGCCGGACCGCCCCGGCGCCCGCGGTGTAGAAGGCCAGGTCGACGACGGTGCCCTGCGGCCGGAGCGCCCGCAGCGCGGCGGCGAGCGCGGTGTCCTGCCCCCGGCACTGGAAGACCACATCGGCGCCGTGGTCGGCCGGGCCGTGCCGCCACCGGGTCTTCAGGTCGACGAGGACGTCTGGTGCGTCGTCGACGGCGCCGAGCCCGAGCCCCCCGGCGGCCGCGCGCCGCTGCGGCGTGGGATCGGCGACCACCACCTCCGCGGCACCGTGGTGCCGCGCCATCAACCCGGTCAGGAGGCCGATCGCACCGCCCCCGGTGACCAGCACCAGGCGGCCGCGCACACCGGCATCCAGGG
>DASQTE010000476.1:0-7365 GCA_035642035.1 Blastococcus sp. | reverse complement strand
CTCAGGAGAGCGGGCATCCCCGAGGTGGTCCAGGACCCCCGCTGCACCGTGGAGGACCCGCAGCTGTTCTCCCACCGGCGCGACGGGGTCACCGGCCGGCAGGCCGGGATCGTCTGGCTCGACTGACGGGCGGCCGTCCCGGCCCGCCACCGGCGGGGGAGGATCAGGGCGTGGCCGGCCTCGAGGAGAACCTGCGTGCGGTGCGGGCGCGCATCGCCGACGCCGCCCGCGCGGCCGGGCGGGACCCGGGGTCGGTGGCCCTGCTCGCGGTGAGCAAGACCTGGCCGGTCGCCGACGTGCGCCTCCTCGCCGGGCTGGGGCAGCACGACTTCGGCGAGAACCGGGCGCAGGAGCTGCTGGGCAAGGCCGCCGAGCTCGACGTCGACCCGGCGCCCGTCCGGTGGCACTTCGTCGGCCAGCTGCAGCGCAACAAGGCGGCCGCCGTCGCCCGGCTCGGCGCGGTGGTGCACTCGGTCGACCGGGTGTCCCTGGCCGAGGTCCTGAGCCGTGCGGGGGAGGGGAGCGGGCGGCAGGTCGACGTCCTGCTCCAGGTCGACCTCGGCGGCCTCGAGGGGGAGCTGGGCCGGCGCGGCGGGGCCGCTCCGGAGGAGGTGCCCGCGCTGGCCGACGCCGTCGCGGGGCTGCCCGGCGTCCGGCTGCGCGGGCTCATGGCCGTGGCACCGCGCGGCGAGGAGCCGCGCCCCGCCTTCGACCGCCTGGCCGCGCTCGCGGAACGGCTGCGCGCCGACCACCCCGGGGCCGTCGAGCTGTCGGCGGGCATGAGCGGGGACCTGGAGGAGGCGATCGCCGCGGGCGCGACGATCGTGCGTGTCGGAACCGCGCTCTTCGGGAACCGGCCCCTACCCTGCGGAGGAGATCGAGCACACCAGCCTCACGAGTCACACCGGTAACACGGGGCACGGAAGCAGCCCGGCCCCGACGACCGCCGTGCGGGCGCGAGACCGAGAACGCGAGCAGAGGGGGAGGTCCGAATGGCCGGAGCCATGCGGAGGATGGGTATCTACCTGGGGCTCGTCGAGGACGACGACGCCCGCGGCTACGGCCGGTACGACGCCCGTCAGGCCGAGCACCCGGAGCACGACCGCCGGTACGGCGGGCGCTACCCCGACGACCGGTACGACGCCCACTACGACGGCGAGTACGCTCCCGGCGGCTACGTCGACGAGGACCTCGAGGACGAGCTGCCCCCGGCCCGCGAGCCCGAGGCCCCGCCCGCGCGACGCGAGCGCTCCGCACGTCCGATCGGCCTCGCCCCGGCCGGTGCCGGTCCCTCCCGGGTCGGCGCCGTGGGCGGTCAGGCCATGGCGGGTTCGGGTATGGGCAGCGGCCCGGTCGGCGCCACCGCCGCCAAGCTCGCCGTCCGCGAGCCGGTCGCCGTGGTCCCGGAGCCCACCCCGGCGCCGGCACCCGCGCCGCAGCCCTACCGGATCACCACGCTGCACCCGCGCACGTACAACGAGGCGCGCACCATCGGCGAGCGTTTCCGGGACGGGATGCCCGTCATCATGAACCTCTCGGAGATGGACGACTCCGACGCCAAGCGCCTCGTCGACTTCGCCGCGGGTCTGTCCTTCGGGCTGCGCGGTAGTATCGAGCGCGTCACGGCGAAGGTCTTCCTGCTCAGTCCGCAGAACGTCGACGTGACGGCCGAGGACAAGGCCCGGATCCGCGAAGGCGGGTTCTTCAACCAGTCCTGAGGCACGCGTGAGGGGCACTCGCGCGACTGTGGCAACGGCACGCGCAGTGCCCTGAACGAACGAGGACCGTGGCTCTCTTCTGGCAGATCGTCTCGTCGGTTCTGCTCGTCTTCCTCGTCCTGCTCTTCGCGCGGTTCGTCGTCGACTGGGTGATGGTGCTGGCGCGCAGCTGGCGCCCCACCGGCATCGTCGCCGCGGGGCTCGAGGTCGTCTACACGACCACCGATCCGCCGCTCAAGGCGGTCCGGAAGGTCATCCCTCCCTTGAACCTGGGGTCCATCCGACTGGACCTCGGGTTTATGGTGCTGTTGATCGCCGTGTTGTTCCTCCGTGGCCTCACGACCTCACTCGCCGCCGCTGCCGCGTGATTCCTGACCCCGCCCGGGGCAGGGCCGTGGAACGGGCGGTGCCCGCCGCCGCTCGTCCGAGAACGTCCCTGTTCCCGCCGTCCGACCCGAGGTGACCCCGATGCCACTCACGCCTGCCGACGTGCACAACGTCGTCTTCAAGAAGCCGCCCATCGGCAAGCGGGGCTACGACGAGGACGAGGTGGACGCCTTCCTCGATGTCGTGGAGGCCGAGCTCGCCCGCCTCATCGAGGAGAACAACGAGCTGCGCGCCGGCGTCGGCCGCGTCCGCGAGGAGGCGCCGGCACCCGCGCCCGCCGTCGCCGCCGCGCCGCCGCCCCCGCCCGTCCAGCAGCCCCGCGAGGACGACAGCGCCCGCGCGTCCCGGATGCTGGCCCTGGCCACCGAGACTGCGGACCGCTACGTCAACGAGGCCAAGACGCAGGCCGAGCAGATGCTCACCGGCGCCAAGACCAACAGCGACCGGCTCATGACCGATGCCCGCCAGAAGAGCGAGCAGATGGTCAACGAGGCCAAGCACCGCGCCGAGACGATGGTCGGCGAGGCCCGCACGCGCGCCGAGACCATGGAGCGCGAGTCCCGCGCGAAGGCCGCCGCCCTCGAGCAGGACGCCGAGCGCCGGCACGTCGAGGCGATGAGCGGGCTCGAGGAGAAGCGCAGCAGCCTCGAGCGCAAGATCGAGGAGCTGCGGACCTTCGAGCGCGAGTACCGCACCCGCCTGCGGTCCTACCTCGAGTCGCACCTGCGCGACCTCGACAGCCGCGGCTCGGCCGAGCCCGCGGCGGCCAACCGGCAGAACCAGCACGCGCCTGCCTGAGCGAGGAGTCCTCTCCCCCCGCGCCCCGGGTGGCCGGCCTTCAGGGGCCCGCGCCGAGCCTGCGAGGCGTGGGGGGAAGGGCGGTCCTTCTACTAAGGTCGCAGCGTGATCTTGGCTGCCGGCCTGCTCGTGCTCGCGGGTCTCGGACTCTTCGTCGGGGGCATCCTCACCGGGATGACGTCCCTCTACTGGGGGTGCGTCGCCGCCTGCGTGCTCGCGGCGGTCCTGCTGTACCTGGCCCGCAGGAAGCTCGGCACGACCCCGACCCCGACAGCGGCGACGGCGGCGGGGAAGGCGGAACCGGCGGCGGCCTCCACGGCGCAAACGTCCTCCGCGCCCACGTCGTCCACGACCTCCACCGCACCGGCGGAGGGCGCGGGGCAGGCGGAGCCCGCCGCGACCTCGGCGAACGGCGCCACCGCGGCACCGGTGGCCAAGCCCCCGCCCCCGGTCAAGGACCTCCCGGATCCGCCGGTCGAGGATGTCGAGGTCACCGACCTGCTCATGGTCGTCGACCTCACGGACGAGGTGCTGGTGATCGACGAGCGCCCCCGCTACCACCTGCCCGGCTGCAAGCACCTCGTCGGGCACACGGGCATCCCGCTGCCCCTCGACGAGGCACGCACCGACGGCTTCACCCCGTGCGCGGTCTGCGCGCCGGACCGGAACCTCGCCCAGCGCGCCCGCGAGCGGAAGGCCGCCGGCAGCGGCTGAGGCGGGCCCCCGTCCCGGGTGAGGGTTACGCCCGGGCCACCCAGAAGCGCAGGCCCTCCGGTCCCTCGAACCCGGCGCCCTCGCCGGCGTTGCCCGCGTCGACCGTCGTGGCGAGCACCTCGCCGGCCACCTGCTCGCCGTGCTCGGTGAGCGCCTGGGCCATGGCGCCCTCGGCGGTCCACCAGAGCCGGATCCGGTCGCTGACCTCGAGGCCGCTGGACTTCCGCGCCTCCTGCACCAGCCGGACCACCTCGCGCACCAGGCCGGCCCGCTCGAGCTCCGGCGTGAGGGTGAGGTCGAGCGCGACGGTCAGGCCGCTCCCGCTGGCCACCGTCCAGCCCTCGCGGGGGGTCTCGGTGACGATCAGGTCGCCCTCCTCCAGCGGCACCGGGGCCCCGTCGACCTCCACGGTCGCCGTGCCCGCCCGGTAGGCGGCGGTCAGCTCCGCGGCGTCGGCCGCGGCCACGGCCCTGGCCACCGCCTGCACCTGCTTGCCGAGCCTGCGGCCGACGGCGCGGAAGTCGATCTTGAGGCTGACGTCGACCAGCTCGCCGACCGCCGACAGCTCCCCGACCTCGGCCACGTTCAGCTCGTCGGCCACCTCGGCGACCAGGTCACGGGGCAGCGACGTCCACCCCGGGGCGGCGACGACGGCTCGGGCGAGCGGCTGCCTCGTGCGCACCTTGGCCGACGTGCGGGCGGAGCGACCCAGCTCGACCAGCCGGCGGACGAGGTCGACCTGGCCGACCAGCGCGTCGTCGCGCGCGCCGGCGTCGACCGCCGGCCACGACGCGAGGTGGACCGAGTCCGGGGCGTCCGCGCCCAGGCCCGGCAGCACGGCGCGGGTCCAGACCTCCTCGGTCACGAACGGCGTGAACGGCGCCATGAGGCGGGTCAGGCCGTCGAGCACCTCGTGCAGGGTGCCCAGCGCGGCGGGGTCGCCGTCCCAGAAGCGGCGGCGCGACCGGCGGACGTACCAGTTCGACAGGTCGTCGACGAACTCGGCGATCAGCCGCCCGGCGCCCTGGGTGTCGAAGTCCTCGAGCGCCGCGGTGACCCCGTCGGTGACGGCGGCCAGCTCGGCCAGCGCCCACCGGTCCAGCAGCGGCCGCTCCGCCGCGGCCGGCGCCGGTGACGCCGCCGGGTCCCAGCCGTTGGCCGACGCGTAGAGGGTGAAGAAGCTGGCGGTGTTCCAGTAGGTGAGCAGCACCTTCCGGACGACCTCGGACAGGGTCTCGTGCCCGACCCGGCGGGCCGACCACGGCGAGCCGCCGGCGAGCATGAACCAGCGGACGGCGTCGGCGCCGTGCCGGTCCATGAGGGGGATGGGCTCGAGGATGTTGCCCAGGTGCTTGCTCATCTTGCGGCCGTCCTCGGCGAGGATGTGGCCCAGGCACAGCACGTTCTCGTAGGAGCTCTTCCCGAACACCAGGGTGCCGACCGCCATCAGCGTGTAGAACCAGCCGCGGGTCTGGTCGATGGCCTCGCAGATGAACTGCGCGGGGTAAGCCGCCTCGAACTCCTCCTCGTTCCGGTGCGGCGCGCCCCACTGGGCGAAGGGCATGGAGCCGGAGTCGTACCAGGCGTCGATCACCTGGCGGACCCGCCGGTAGGTGCCCTCCTCGCCGGGCACGGTGAACGTCACGTCGTCGATGAACGGCCGGTGCGGGTCCAGGTCGGAGAGGTCCCGGCCGGTGAGTTCCGAGAGCTCGGCCAGCGAGCCGACGGCGACCAGGCGGGTGGGGTCGGCGTCGTTGCGCCAGATCGGCAGCGGCGTCCCCCAGTAGCGGTCGCGCGACAGCGCCCAGTCGACGTTGTTGTTCAGCCAGTCCCCGTACCGGCCGGTCTTGATGCTCTCGGGGTACCAGTTCGTCTTCTCGTTCTCCGCGAGCAGCTGGTCCTTGATCTGGCTGGTGCGGATGTACCAGGACGGCTGCGCGTAGTACATGAGCGGCGTGTGGCAGCGCCAGCAGTGCGGGTAGCTGTGCTCGTAGCGCAGCTCGCGGTAGAGGACGCCGCGGTCCTGGAGGTCCTGGACGAGGGCGGCGTCCGCTGCCTTGAAGAAGTGCCCGCCCACGAGCGGCACCTCGGGGAGGAAGTGCCCGCTCGGGTCGATCGGGTTGACCACCGGCAGGCCGTAGCCGCGGCACACCGCGAGGTCCTCGGCGCCGAACGCGGGGGACTGGTGCACCAGCCCGGTGCCGTCGTCGGTGGTGACGTAGTCGGCCAGGACGACGAAGTGGGACCCCTGCTCGGGCAGGTCGGCCTCGGGGAAGGCGACGAGCTCGAACGGCCGCTGGTAGTGCACGTACTCCCAGTCACGCCCGGTCGTGCGCGCCAGCACCTCCACGTCCTCGCCCAGGACGGCGGCGACCAGGGGCTCGGCCACGACGAAGGTGCCGGTGCCCGTCCGTGCCACCACGTACGTCACGTCGGGGTGGACGGCGACGGCGGTGTTGGACGGCAGCGTCCACGGGGTGGTGGTCCAGACGAGCAGGTCGGCCGTGCCCGCCCACTCGCCGCTGGTGACCGGCAGGCGGACGTAGACCGAGGGGTCGGTGAGGGTCTCGTAGCCCTGGGCGACCTCGTGGTCGCTCAGACCCGTGCCGCAGCGGGGGCAGTAGGGCGCCACCCGGTGGTCCTCGACCAGCAGCCCCTTCTCGAAGATCTGCTTGAGCGACCACCAGACGCTCTCGATGTAGGCCGGGTCCATCGTCCAGTACGCCGTGGACATGTCGACCCAGTAGCCCATGCGCCGGGTGAGGTCGGAGAACGCGTCCACGTGCCGCTCCACCGACTCGCGGCAGCGCGCGTTGAACTCCGCGATGCCGTACCGCTCGATGTCCGGCTTGCCGGCGAAGCCCAGCTCCTGCTCGACCGCGATCTCGACCGGCAGGCCGTGGCAGTCCCAGCCGGCGCGACGCGGCACGTGCCAGCCCTGCATCGTCTTGAACCGGGGGAAGACGTCCTTGAACGCCCGGGCCTCGATGTGGTGGGTGCCCGGGCGGCCGTTCGCGGTGGGCGGCCCCTCGTAGAACACCCACTGCGGCCGGCCGGCCGACGCCTCCAGCGTCCGGTCGAAGACCTTGCCCTCCTCCCAGCGCTGCAGGATGTGCTTCTCCATGGCCGGCAGGTCGACCTGCGGGGGGAGTGCGGCGAAGGGACCGGCGGACGAGGGAGAGCTCACGAGGACTCCTCGCCGGGGCTCGTCATCCGCGTTCGCACCGCTGCCATGCCCTCTGGTTCGCTCGCAAGCTCGCTCACGGCGACCATTCTCCCCGACCCGCCAAACGGGTTGCGGGGCGCGTCCGGCCGCTCCCGAACGGGCCCGGCACGCGCGTACGGGAGACTGCCCCCATGGCGGGCGCGCGGTGAACGACACGGTCACCGTCGCGCTGGCCGTCGGGGCGCTGGTCGTCCTGGTGGCCGCGGTGGCGCTCCGGCTGGCCGACCGGCTCGGCCTACCGAGCCTCCTGCTCTACCTGGCCTTCGGGGTGGCCATGGGGGAGAGCGGCCTCGGCGTGGACTTCGAGAACTACGAGCTCACGCAGACGCTCGGGTATGCCGCCCTCGTCGTCATCCTCGCCGAGGGCGGACTGACCACCCGGTGGGCCGACGTCCGTCGGGCGATCGGGCCCGGTATCGCGCTGTCCACCGTCGGCGTCGCGGTGAGCGTCGGCGTGACGGCAGCCGTCGGCGTGCTGCTCCTCGACTTCGGCTGGGGCTTCGCGCTGCTCCTTGCGGTGGT
>DASQTE010000475.1:0-12883 GCA_035642035.1 Blastococcus sp. | reverse complement strand
CCCAGGCGCATGACCGAGCCCTTGCCGAACTGCTTGTCGATCTGGGCGAGGGCCATGTCGAGGGCCTTGTCGCGGTCGAGCGTTGCCATGGTGGCCACCTTCGAAGTTCTGGGGAAGTTGTCGGGAGCGACGCTAGGACGGGGGTCCGACAATTCCGGGGCCCCGGCGGATCTGTGGAGAACTGCGCTGCCTGTGGACGCCACTGTAGGCCGAACACGTGTTCGATCGCCAGGGCGACACGCCGCCCGATCGTGTCGCCGGCTCAGCGCTCCCTTGCCGGCACCTCGTACTCCTCGCAGATGGCCAGCCACACCTTGCGCACCGAGAGCCCGGCCTCGATCGCGTCGACGGCGCTGCGGCCCCCGAGCGTGGCGAACACGTGGTCGCGGGCCACGCTCTGGGCACGCATGGGGCCGAACTGACGGTCGAGGCGGGACCAGAACTCCTGCAGGCGCACGTCCCGACGCTAACCCGGACGCCCGCTGCGGTCGCCGGGACGGGCCTACGCTCGCGGCATGTTCCCCAGCACCGGGTCCGGGACGTGGGACGTCGTCCTCGAGATCGGGATCGCGCTCGCCCTCCTGGTCACGATCGTCCTGATGATCAGGAACTACCGGGGTCGCTGACACCCGTCCGCACGCCGGTCACCCACACGACGACGAGCGGCAGCACCAGCGCGGCGGACACCCCGGAGACGAGCCCGAAACCGCCCAGGGCCAGCAGCGGGCCGCCGACGACCCCGGCGAC
Organism: Blastococcus sp.; assembly: GCA_035642035.1. Classification (GTDB taxonomy): domain Bacteria; phylum Actinomycetota; class Actinomycetes; order Mycobacteriales; family Geodermatophilaceae; genus Blastococcus_B. The sequence continues at coordinate 12,136 of DASQTE010000475.1, read as the reverse complement.
TGCCGCGCCCAGCCCCATGAGGAGGTCGGTGCCGCCCTGCGCGGTGGGCCGCAGCTCGGTGCCCACCGACTCCGTGACCAGCGTCGACCCGGCGATCAGGCCGCACGACCAGCCCAGTCCGAGCAGCAGCAGCCCCACGCCGAGCTGGACGGCGTCCCCGGGGCCGGCGGTGCCGGCGAGCCCGGCCGCGGCGAGCAGGAGCGCGCCGCCCACCGCCACCGTGGCCCGCCGTCCCGCCCGGTCGGCGAGGACGCCCACCAGCGGCGAGAAGAGGTACATCCCGGCGACGTGCACGCTGATGACCAGCCCGATCACCCGCAGGGTCGCGCCCTCGGAGCCGCCGGCGTGCCCCATGTGCACGGGGGTCATGACCATCACACCGACCATCACCGAGTGCGACACGACCACCGCGGTCAGCCCGAGGCGCCCTCCCGGGGAGGCCCAGACGGCCCGGACGGCGGTACCCGTGTCGTGGCGCGGGCGCGGCCCGTCACCGCCACCCCCGAGTCGCCGGGCCAGCAGCAGCGGGTCCGGCCGCAGCAGCAGCAGGAAGCCGGCCGCCACGACCGCGAAGGCGACGGCGGACAGCACGAAGCCGCCGCCGAGCGCGGGCAGGCCCAGCGCCCGGCCCAGGTCGGCGCCCGGGCCGGCCAGGTTCGGGCCGAGCACCGAGCCCACGGTGGTCGCCCAGACGACGAGCGACAGGTCGCGGCCCCGTCGCGCCGGCGAGGCCAGGTCGGCCGCGGCGTAGCGCGCCTGCAGCCCGCAGGCCGTCGCCGCTCCGAAGGCGAACAACCCGACGAGCAGCAGCGGCAACGACGAGATCGCGGCCGCGCCCACGGTGACCAGCGCCCCGACCACCGCGACCGCGTACCCGGCCGCCAGCCCGGCACGGCGGCCGGACCGGTCGCTGACGCGTGCCAGGGGCACCGCCAGCACCGCGGCACCGAGCACGCCCGCCGTCGTCCCGAGGCCGGCGGCGGTGTCGGTGCCGGCGACGTCGCGGGCCAGCAGCCCGCCCAGGGTGATCCCCACGGTCACCCCGAGCCCGGCCAGCGCCACGCCGCCGCTGAGCGTGCCGACCGTCCGGCGCTGGACGGCGTCCGGGTCGACGTCGGCGGCCGGCACCGGTTCGGTCGGACGGGTCTCGGGCACGGCGGCAGTCTGCCGCACGGACGGCCACGGACGGGTGGTCCCGCCGTCGCCGGCTCCGTCCGGACCGGCGAACTGTCGTACCTCCCGGGGACACTGGTCGCGTGTCCGCTCTCGACCGGTTCTCCGAGGCCACCCGGGCCTGGTTCACCGGTGCCTTCATCCGGCCCACCGCCGCCCAGGAGGGCGCCTGGGACGCCATCAGCAGCGGCGAGCACGCGCTCGTCGTCGCGCCCACCGGGTCGGGCAAGACATTGGCGGCCTTCCTCTGGTCGCTCGACCGCCTCGCCGCCATGCCGCCGCCCGCCGAGGAGCAGCTGCGCTGCCGGGTCCTCTACGTCTCCCCGCTGAAGGCGCTCGCGGTCGACGTCGAGCGCAACCTCCGGGCGCCGCTGACCGGCATCGGGCAGGCGGCCTCCCGCCTCGGCCTGGAGCGACCGGAGATCCGGGTCGGCATCCGGTCGGGCGACACCCCCGCCGACGAGCGCCGCGCGTTCACCCGCCGGCCGACGGACATCCTCATCACCACCCCCGAGTCGCTGTTCCTGCTGCTCACCAGCGCCGCCCGCGAGGCCCTGCGCGGCATCGAGACGGTCATCGTCGACGAGGTCCACGCCGTCGCCGACACCAAGCGCGGCGCGCACCTCGCCGTCTCGCTCGACCGGCTCGACGAGCTGCTGGAGCGTCCGGCCCAGCGGATCGGGCTGTCGGCGACGGTGCGTCCGATCGAGGAGGTCGCCACCTACCTGGCGGGCGGGCGTCCGGTGCAGATCGTCTCGCCGCCCTCGACCAAGGAGTGGGACCTCTCCGTCGTCGTCCCGGTCGAGGACATGAGCGAGCTGGGTCAGCCGACGGGCGAGCTGGAGGGATCCGCGGCGGGCGACCAGCCGCGGGCGTCGATCTGGCCGGCGGTCGAGGAGCGGGTGCTCGACCTGGTCCAGGCGCACCGCAGCACCATCGTGTTCGCCAACTCCCGCCGCCTGGCCGAGCGGCTCACCAGCCGGCTGAACGAGCTGGCCTACGAGCGCGCCACGGGCGAGCCGGTGCCCCCGGGGACCAACGCCGCGGCGCTGATGGCGCAGGCCGGGTCCGGCGGGGGGATCCCGGAGGGGGTCCAGCCGGTCGCCGCCGCCCACCACGGCTCGGTGTCCCGCGAGCAGCGGGCGATCGTCGAGGAGGCGCTGAAGTCGGGCCGGCTGCCCGCCGTCGTCGCGACCTCGAGCCTGGAGCTGGGCATCGACATGGGCGCGGTCGACCTGGTCGTCCAGGTCGAGTCCCCGCCGACCGTCGCCAGCGGCCTCCAGCGGGTCGGGCGGGCCGGGCACCAGGTCGGTGCGGTCAGCCGCGGCGTGCTCTTCCCGAAGTTCCGCGGCGACCTCGTCCAGTGCGCGCTGGTCGCCGAACGGATGAAGGCCGGCGCGATCGAGTCGATCCGCTACCTGCGCAACCCGCTCGACGTCCTCGCCCAGCAGATCGTGGCCATGGTGTCCGAGCGGCCCCGCACGGTCGACGAGGTGGGCGCCGTGATGCGCCGGTCGGCGGCGTTCGCCTCGCTGCCCGAGTCCGCGCTGAACGCCGTCCTCGACATGCTCGCCGGCCGGTACCCGTCGGACGCCTTCGCCGAGCTCCGGCCCCGCCTGACGTGGGACCGCGTCACCGACACCCTCACCGCCCGGGCCGGCGCGCAGCGGCTCGCGGTCACCAGCGGCGGCACCATCCCCGACCGCGGGCTGTTCGGCGTCTTCCTCGTCGGCGCCGAGGGCACCGGCGGACGGCGCGTGGGAGAGCTCGACGAGGAGATGGTCTACGAGTCCCGGGTCGGCGACGTCTTCCTGCTCGGGTCGTCGTCCTGGCGGATCGAGGACATCACGCACGACCGCGTCCTGGTCACGCCCGCGCCGGGGCAGCCGGGCAAGATGCCGTTCTGGCACGGCGACGCCCCGGGCCGGCCGCTGGAGCTGGGCCGCGCGCTGGGCGCGTTCCTGCGCGAGGTCGGGTCGGCCACCCCGGAGGCGGGGCTGGAGCGGGCCCGGGCGGCGGGGCTCGACGAGTGGGGCGCGGCGAACCTGCAGACCTACCTCACCGAGCAGAAGGCGGCGACCGGTCACCTCCCCGACGACCGGACACTCCTGGTCGAGCGGTTCCGCGACGAGCTGGGCGACTGGCGGCTGGTCGTCCACTCCCCCTTCGGCGCGCAGGTCAACGCCCCCTGGGCGCTCGTGCTGGCGGCCCGCCTGCGCGAGCGCTACGGCGTGGACGTCGCGTCGATGCACTCCGACGACGGCATCGTGCTGCGTCTCCCCGACACCACCGGCGAGCCGCCGGAGGCCGACCTCGCCGTCCTCGACCCCGACGACGTCGAGCGCGAGGTGACCGCCGAGGTCGGCACCTCGGCGCTGTTCGCCAGCCGGTTCCGCGAGTGCGCCGCCCGCGCCCTCCTCCTGCCCCGGCGCGACCCCCGTCGCCGCACCCCTCTGTGGCAGCAGCGGCAGCGCGCCGCCCAGCTGCTGTCGGTGGCCAGCGAGTTCTCCTCGTTCCCGATCACCCTCGAGGCGGCCCGCGAGGTCCTGCAGGACGTCTACGACGTGCCCGGCCTGGTCGAGCTGATGAGCGACGTCCGGTCGCGCAAGGTGCGCGTCGTCGACGTGCAGACCGACTCCGCCTCGCCCTTCGCGCAGTCGCTGCTCTTCGGGTACGTCGGCCAGTTCCTCTACGAGGGCGACGCGCCGCTCGCCGAGCGCCGCGCGCAGGCCCTGGCCCTCGACACCGGCCTGCTCGCCGAGCTGCTCGGCCGCACGGAGCTGCGCGAGCTGCTCGACGGCGAGGCGATGGCCGAGATCGAGGCCGAGCTCCAGCGGCTGCCCGAGCAGCGCCGTCCCCGCGACGTCGACGGTGCCTCCGACCTGCTGCGCGGGATCGGCGACCTGACCTCGGCCGAGGCCGCCGCGCGGGGTGTGCCGCAGGAGTGGCTGGACGAACTGGTCGCGTCCCGCCGGGCCCTGCAGGTGCGCATCGCCGGTGAGGAGCGGTACGTCGCCATCGAGGACGCCGGCCGGCTCCGGGACGCCCTCGGGACCGCCCTGCCCGTGGGTGTCCCCGAGGTGTTCACCGAACCGGTGGCCGATCCGCTCGGCGACCTCGTCGGCCGGTATGCCCGCACTCACGGCCCCTTCCAGCCCCCCGAGGTGGCGGCCCGCCTCGGCCTGGGCGTCGCGGTGGTCACCGCGACCTTGCACCGGCTGACCGGGACCGGTCGACTCGTGACCGGCGAGTTCCGGCCGGGCGGCAGCGGCCAGGAGTGGTGCGACGCCGACGTCCTCCGCTCGATCCGCCGGCGGAGCCTGGCGAAGCTGCGCCAGGAGGTCGAGCCGGTCCCGACCGGGACCCTGGCCCGGTTCACGCCCTCCTGGCAGGGCATCGGTGGGCGGCTCCGTGGCACCGACGGCGTCATGGCGGTGGTGGAGCAGCTCGCCGGCGCCCTCGTGCCGGCGAGCGCCCTGGAGTCCCTCGTGCTGCCGACCCGGGTCCGCGACTACTCCCCCGCCATGCTCGACGAGCTCACCAGCGCCGGTGAGGTCCTGTGGGCCGGCGCGGGCGGGCTGCCGGGCGGTGACGGCTGGATCAGCCTCGTCCCGGCCGACCTAGCGCCCCTGCTGCTGCCCGAGCCGCTCGAGGTGCCGGGCGAGGGCGCCCCGATCCTCGAGCAGCTGGCCGGCGGGCAGGCGCTGTTCTTCCGGGGGCTCTCCGACCTGGTGGGGGCCACCGACGACACGGCCATGGCCGACCTCGTGTGGGACCTGGTCTGGGCGGGCGTCCTGACCAACGACACCCTTGCGCCGCTGCGGACCCGCCTCGGCGGGGGTGGCACCCACCGCAGCCGCCCGCAGGCCCCGCGGGTCCGCATCGATCGCGGGCGGCACGGCCGGGGCCGCCTGGGCCGGCCGGCGATGCCGACGCGCACCGGGCCGCCGACCGTGGCGGGCCGCTGGTCCCGGCTGCCCGAGCGCGAGGCCAACAGCACCCTGCGGACGACGGCGCGGGCGGAGGCGCTGATCGAGCGGCACGGCGTCCTGACCCGCGGCGCGGTGATGGCCGAGCAGGTCACGGGAGGCTTCTCGGCGGTCTACCCGGTGCTCCGGGCGTTCGAGGAGAACGGCCGGGCGCGGCGCGGCTACTTCGTCGAGACCCTCGGCGCCGCCCAGTTCGGCACGCCGGGGTCGGTGGACCGGCTGCGCAGCTTCGCGGCACCCGACCGAGTGCCGGGAGGCGCCGTCGTCCTCGCCGCCACCGACCCGGCCAACGTGTACGGCGCGGCCCTGCCGTGGCCCGACCGGCCGGGCCCCGGTGATCCGGAGGCCGTGGACCTGGGCGAGGGCACCGGAGCCGCGCGGAAGGGACCGACCGGGCACCGTGCGGGCCGCAAGGCCGGAGCCCTGGTGGTGCTGGTCGACGGCGACCTCGTCCTCTACGTCGAACGGGGCGGCAAGACGCTGCTGTCCTGGACCGAGGACGAGCAGGTGCTCAAGGAGGCGGCGACGGCGCTGTCGGGCGCGGTGTCGGCCGGGGCGCTGGGGCGCATGGTGGTGCAGAAGGCCGACGGCGAGTCCGTGCACACGTCGACCCCGCTGTCCGCCGCGCTCCAGGCAGCCGGTTTCGCCGCCACACCGCGGGGCCTCCGCCTGCGCGGCTGACCCTCGCGCTCAGGCGCTCCCCACCGGCGACGGGTGCGGATGGCCGGGGAACACCCAGAACCGCAGCGCGGCGAAGCGGGCCAGCCCGACGGCGCCGGTGACGCCGGCGATGAGCAGCAGGTCGGCCCACCAGGCGCTGCCGAGGCTCCCGTCGAGGACCGCGAGGGCCGTGCCGGTGGCCAGCAGGCCCGCGGCGGCCAGTCCGCCGCCCTCCACCTGGGCGGCGAGCCAGCCGACCCGCTGCCCGGCGTGGAAGGTCAGCCGCCGGTGCAGCTCGTTGGCCAGCATCGACGACAGCACCGCGCCGACCAGGTTGGCGGGCTGCTGCCCGAGGGGGCGCAGTGCCAGGAAGACGCCGAAGTAGACGACGGTCGTCAGCACCCCGACGGTCACGAAGCGGATGAACTGGGCGGTCGCGTCGTCCCCGTGCAGGCGCGTGCGCGTGCCGCAGAGAGCGATCTGCCAGGCCTTCGTCCGCCCCGCGCACGGGAGACACGGAGCGGCGACGGCCATGCCACACGGTAGGTGCGGCCGGCCGCGGGAGACCAGCCTCTGCGCGGCGGGCTCAGTCCGCGGAGGGCCGCAGCCAGCGGGCGAGCCACCGCGTGAGCAGCGGCATCACCACGTGGCCGAGCAGGAGCACCACCACGACCGCCGACAGCAGCAGGCGCGCCTCGACCGGCCAGCTCTGCAGGTAGGGGGCGACCAGGAGCTGGAACAGCGACGTGATCGCGAAGACGGCGGCGATGGTCAGCACGGTCACCCGCCAGCGCGGTCCGGGGCGGGCCGGGCGGGTGAAAAAGCTCTCCAGGCCGTCCACGCGGGCGTAGCGCGCGTCGTCGACCATCTCCTCGACGTGCGCCAGCGCGGACCGCCGCTCGGACGACCGCTCCCAGGCGGCCAGCGACTCGTCGTCCTCGAAGCGGTAGACGAGGTGGTACTCGGAGCTGCCGGGACCGGGCCGCAGCAGGCTGGTCCCCAGGTTGCCCGGGAACTGGGAGGCCAGGCCCAGGACGTTCTCGGCCCACCGCTCGAACGCCTCGCGACGGTCGGGGCGCACGACGCGGGCGACCGTGACGGTCACGGGCTCCGCGTTCGGGGTGGTCGGGTCACTGCCGAACCGGGCGCGCAGACGGAGGGGGACGCTCACGTGACCGATCAGCGCGCCGGAGGGCCGTCGTCATCCCGGATGTCAGGGGTCTCACACCGTGTGAGCAGGGTCGTCGCAGGCCGGGGACACTGGTGGCGTGCCCGAAGGAGACACCGTCTGGCTGGCCGCGAAGCGGATGAACACGGCGCTGTCCGGGGCGACCCTGCGCCGGGGCGAGTTCCGGCTCCCGCAGCTGGCCGCCCTCGACCTGACGGGCACCACGGTCCGCGAGGTCGTCCCGCGCGGCAAGCACATGCTCATCCGGCTGGCCGACGAGCGCACGCTGCGCACCCACTTCCGCATGGACGGCAGCTGGCACATCTACCGGCCGGGGACGAAGTGGCGCGGCGGCCCTGCCTACGACGTCCGCGTCGTCCTGGCCACCGACGAGTGGGAGTGCGTCGGCTACCGGCTGCACGACGTCGAGATCGTCCAGACCGCGGACGAGGACCGGCTGGTCGGCCACCTCGGGCCCGACGTGCTGGGGCCGGACTGGGACCTCGACGAGGCGCTGCGCCGGCTCCGGGAGCACCCGGACGAGCAAATCGGAGTCGCGATCCTCGACCAGCGCAACCTCGCGGGGATCGGCAACCTCTACAAGGTCGAGACGCTCTTCATCTGCGGCGTCCACCCCTGGGCCCGGATCGCCGACGTCGAGAACCTGGAGGCCGTGGTCGAGAAGGCCCGGGTCCTCATGCTGGCCAACCGCAACCACCCCGAGCAGAGCACCACGGGGATCACCCGTCGCGGCGAGGACCACTGGGTCGCCGGCCGGAAGGGCCGCCCGTGCCGCCGGTGCCGCACACCGATCCTGCTCGGCGAGCAGGGGCCGACCACGCAGGAACGCGTCACGTGGTGGTGCCCGAAGTGCCAGGCCGCCACCTCGCCGATCGACCCGCAGGCGCGCACCGGCGAACCCGGCCGCCCGCAGCCGGTGACCCTCTACCGCTGAGGCGGTCCGGCAGGCTCAGACGAAGAAGGTGGCTCAGACCCAGAAGGTGTCGTGGCGGAGGAAGAACTCCGTCCAGTCCTCCGGAGTCATCGCATCCCGGCGCGCGGCGTCGGCGAGGGTCTCGAAGTAGTCCTCGCGCGGAGCTCCCGGGGTGAACAGCAGGAGCATGGACGCCGGCTCGCCCGACTCGTTGCGGAAGCCGTGGATGCCGCCCTCGGGCACGTGCAGGAAGTCCCCCGCCGCCCCGTCGAGCCAGCGCTCGCCGTCGTAGAGCCGGACCGTGCCGCTGAGCACGTAGAACGACTCGGTGATGCCGCGGTGGAAGTGCGGTCCGGGTCCGGTCGGCGCCGCCCCCATCTCCCACCGGTACAGACCGAACGCGCCACCGGTGGTGGCGCCGGTGGCCAGGTAGTGCGCCGCACCGCCGCCCCCGAGCACGAGCTCGGCCGGGGCGTCCGCGCGGCGCAGTGCGGCATTCACCTCACCCGTCGTGCCGGGATAGCGGTCGGGCGGGTACCCCGGACCGGACATCGTCGCTCCCTCCCGGCCCGGGCTCGCCGTCAGGCTTGCTGGTCGGGACGCTCGGCCGGCTGAGTCTCGCGCTGCTCGGCCGCGGGCTGCGGCACCGACGGGGCGCCCTGCTCGATGGCCGCGGCCGGCTGGCTGCCCTCGACGGCTGGGGTGTCGCCGCCCATGGAGGCGCGGATCTGGTCCAGGCGCGAGGCCCCGGCGACGTCGAGGGTCGCCTTCTGCACCTCGAGCATCCGGCCCTCCACCGAGCTCTGCGCCAGCTCCGCCTGGCCGAGCGCGTTGGCGTAACGGGCCTCGATCTTGTCGCGGACCTCCGAGAGGCTGGGCGTGTTGCCCGGCGCGGACAGCTCGTTGACCTGCTTGAGCGACGACGCGACGTGCTCCTGCATCTTCGCCTGCTCCAGCTGCGACATCAGCTTGGTGCGCTCGGCGAGGGTCGTCTGCAGGCGCATGCGGCTCTGCTCGACGGCACCGCGCGCCTGCTCGGCGGCCTGCAGCGCCTCGTCGTGGCTCCGCTTGAGGTCCTCCATCGACTGCTCGGCGGCCACGAGCTGGGTGGCGAAGGCCTGCGCGGCGTTCTCGTACTCCGACGCCTTGTTGGCGTCCCCACCGGCACGGGTCTTGTCCGCCAGTACCAGCGCCTGCCGGGCCGAGGCTTGCAGCTTCTCCACCTCGCCCAGTTGACGGTTCAGCCGCATCTCCAGCTGGCGCTGGTTGCCGAGGACCGCGGCGGCCTGGTTGGCCAGGGCCTGGTGGCGCTGCTGCTCGGCCTCGATGGCCTGCGCGATCTGGATCTTCGGGTCGGCCCGCTGGTCGATCTGGGCGTTGGCGGACGCCGTGAGGTACTTCCACAGCTTCACGAACGGGTTGGGCATGGGTCCTCCTGCTCCGGCGCAGCTGCCGGCCCGGCGATGCTCGTCACCTCATCGTCCCAGGTGATGCACCGTGGATGCGAACGCGGGCGGCCGGGTCGTTCCCGCCGCTAGGGTTTCCCCCGTGCCCGACTCCCCCGTCCTCGCCGTCCTGGGCCAGCTGGTGGTCGATCTGCTGCCCGTCGCCGGCGCCGACGCGGGCCCCGAGGGGACGGCGCCCGCCGTGGGCCTCCTCACCGGGCTGCTCGACGCCGGCGTCGCGTCGCGCGCCGCGCTGGAGGCACTCCCGGACGACCGCCTGCTCGCCCTGGTGGACGACGCGGCCCTCGTGGCCGCCCTCACCTGCCCCCGGGTCAGCGCCGACCCGCCCACGCGCGCGGAGCCCGAGGCCGAGCGCTCGGCACGGTGAGCGACGGGCTGCGGCTGGTCGGGTTCGAGGAGCTCTCGGCAGGCGGGCTCCGCGAGCGGCTGCTCGCGCGCCGGGAGCAGTTCTGGGCCGGCTCGGCGCTGGACGACGCCGAGGTCCTCGGCCTGCACGACCCGATCTTCTTCCACCAGCTCGGCGGGTTCGGAGCGGTCGCGCTCACCCCCGTCGGCGAGGACGCCGGCTACCTGCTCGGCGTCGTGAGCGCCGACCGGCTGGGCGTCGTCCACGCCCTCGCCGTCCATCCGGCGTGGCGGGGACGCGGCGTCGCCGTCCGTCTGGTGGAGCGCTTCGCCGCCCTGGCTACGTCGGTCGGGGCGCGGGTGGTGCAGGCGGTCGCGCCGCCCGGGGACGCGGTCGTGCTGGGGCTGGCCCGGCGCCTCGGCGCGCACGAGGCCCCCTCCCCCGCGCACGCCGGCCCCGGGGCCGACCGCCTGCTGCTCACCCGACCGCTGGGCTGAGCAGCTCCGCGAGCCTCGCCGCGTGGCGGTGCCGCGTGGTCGACCGGCCGGGCTGGAGGACGACGCCGAGCAGCCACCGGCCGGCGAGCTCGGCACCGTCGGCGTCCAGCCCCACCGCCCCGCTGAAGCGGGCGATGAGCTCCGCCCAGCGTTCGGCGTCCACGGCCAGCAGGCCGACGAGGACCTCCGGCTCGGTCGAGGCGAGGCGGCGGAGGACCGGGTGCGCGCCGAGCTCGTCGGAGAGCGCGGCGAGCGCCCGGTCGAGGGGCAGGCCCTCGGCGAGGACGGTCAGCCGGTCCACCTCGGCGGCCAGCAGCGCCGTGACGACCTCGTCCTTGGTGCGGAAGTGGTTGTACAGCGTCGCCTTAGCGACGCCCGCCGCGGCCGCGATCGACTGCATGGTGCTGCGCCGGACCCCGTGCTCGGCGAAGGCGCGCGCCGCGCCGGCCAGGAGCCCCAGGCGGGTCCTCCCCATGGCGTTCCCGCTGCGGGTGTGGGACCCGGGCAGGTGGACCGGTCCCTGCCACGCGGAGGGACCGGCCAGGGACATGGCTCCTGTCTCGCACCGACCCCGCGGGTTCGTCAAGGACGACGGGCGTGTCGCCGTCCTCAGGCGGCGAGCGAGACGGTCTCTCCACGGCGCAGCGCCGACCGGGCCGGAGCGCCGACGAGGGCCAGAGCCGGCTCGGCGACCGGCTGGGCCGCTGCGGGCTGCTCGGCGGCGGGCTGGGCCTCGGCGGCCGGGACGTCGGCGGTCGGGGCGAGCGGGCGGACGGCGCCACCGTCGGCGACCCGCAGCTCGAGGCTGACCTCCGCGAGGAGGTCGGCGAGCTCGACGTCCAGTGCGTCGCAGATCGAGGCGAGCAGCTCCGACGAGGCTTCCTTCTGGCCGCGCTCGACCTCCGAGAGGTAACCGAGGCTGACCCGGGCGACCCCGGAGACGTCGCGCAGCGTGCGGCGCTGACGCAGCCGGTGGCCACGCAAGGTGTTCCCGAGCTGGGTGCGCAGCAGCGTCATGGCCGTCTCCTGTCCTGCGAGCGGGGAAGCGGCGGCGCCCTTCCGGGCGCCGTGCGCTCACGGTACGCGGCGCCCGCTCCGGAAGCCGGACCGACCGGGGCGCGTCCGCTGATGGCGTAACGCCTGGCCGGTGGCGGGCGTTCCCACCCGGGTCACCCCAGCCGGGCCAGCAGCGCCTCCATGGCGGTGGCGACGGCGGCGGCCCGGACGGCGGCCCGGTCACCGGTCAGATCGAGCTCGTGCACGTCGGTGCTGTGCCCGTCGGCGACCCCGAGGTAGACCCGCCCGGGCCCGTGCCCGTCCACCGGGTCGGGTCCGGCGACACCGGTGAGGCCGACACCCCACGTGGCCCCGCACCGCGCGCGCACCCCCTCGGCCAGTGCCTCGGCGGTCTGCGGGCTGACCGGCCCGTGCCGCTCCAGGAGGTCGGCGGGGACGCCGGCCAGCTCGGTCTTGAGGTCGGTCGCGTAGACCACGACGCCCCCGCGCAGGGTCGCGCTGGCGCCGGGCACCGTCGCCAGCGTGGCGCAGAACAGGCCGGCGGTCAGCGACTCGGCGGCCGCGACGGTCTCCGACCGGGCCAGCAGGGCGGCGTGCATCCGGACGGCGACGGGCGTCCCGGGATCGGTCACGCCCCATCGTCGCCCACACCCGCGCAGCTGTACCTGCCTCGCGCTGCCCGGCCTCCCTAGGGTGCGCATCGGGCATCCCACCGGGGGTCCGAGCGCCCACCCGGAAGGCGCCGGCATGTACGACGACACCGATCCTTCGATCCCGCTCGTGCGGCTCATCGGCGGCCTGTCGCTGCACTACGGCGGCCGGCGGATGGCCCTCCCCCCGGGGAGCCACCGCCTGCTGGCCTACCTCGCGCTGCACCCCGCCGGGG
>DASQTE010000474.1:0-11710 GCA_035642035.1 Blastococcus sp. | reverse complement strand
ACCCGGCGGGTGGCGATCCGGCTCACCGCCACGCCGGCCGCGGTGCCGGCCGCCGCGAGGCCGACGACGGTCCCGACGATGCCCGCTGTGTGCGCGCGGGAGCTCCTCGCGCCGGACTCGCGCGCCATCAGACCGCCCCGGCGGAGCCGACGTGGCGGCGGGTGAACCGCCCACCGATGCGGGTCACCAGTTCGTAGTGGATGGTGTCGAGCGCGGTGGCCCACTGCTGCGCGGTGGGCTCGCCGTCGTCGCCGGGTCCCCACAGGACGACCTCGTCCCCTGCCTGGACCTCGTCGTCCCCCACGTCCAGCACGAACTGGTCCATGCAGACCCGTCCGGCGATGGTGCGCTGCGCGCCGGCGGCCAGCACCGGGGCGGCGTTGCCCGCGGCCCGGGGGACGCCGTCGGCGTAGCCCACCGGGACCAGGGCGAGCGTCGTCTCGCCGCGGGTGAGGTACGTGTGGCCGTAGGAGACGCCGGCGCCGGCGACCACCCGCTTGGTGAGCATCACGCTCGCGCGCACCGTCATCGCCGGCCGCAGGCCGTGCGCGCGCGGGTCGGATCCGCAGAGCGGGTCGAGCCCGTACAGGGCGATGCCCGGGCGGACCATGTCGTACCAGGTCTCCGGCAGCGCGACCGTGGCCGCCGAGTTGGCCAGGTGCAGCCGCGCGTCGGTGAGCCCGGCGGCCCGCCCGATCGCGACCGCCTCCTCGAAGACCCGCACCTGCGCGCCGATCGTCGGGTGGGTGGGGGCGTCCGCGTAGGCCATGTGGCTCCACAGCCCGACCACGTCCACGTGCCCGTCGGCCTGCGCGCGTGCGGCCGCCGCCACGAGCGCCGGCCAGTCCGCCATCGTGGCGCCCTCGCGGGAGAGCCCGGTGTCGACGAACAGGTGCAGCTGGGCGGTGCGGCCGGTGGTCTGCGCGGCCGCGACCACCTCGTCCAGCCCCCAGACGGCGTTCGCCGACACCTGCACGTCCTGCTCCAGCGCCGGCGCGAAGTCGGTCCCCGGGTTGTGCAGCCAGGAGAGCACCGGGGCGGTCACGCCCGCGGCACGCAGGGCGAGCGCCTCGTCGAGGACGGTGACCCCCAGGGCGTCGGCGCCCCCGGCCAGGACGGCGCGGGCGGCGGGGACCAGCCCGTGGCCGTAGCCGTCGGCCTTGACCACCGCCATCAGGGGCCGGGCGACCCGGTCGCGCAGCACCGCGGTGTTGGCCGCGATCGCGTCCAGGTCGACCACGACTTCGGCGCGGGCGGCTCGGTTCGTCACGCCCCCGAGTCTCCCAGGCCCGACGGCGGGAGCCCGCGCACCCGGCCGATCGCGTCCGGGAGCCGGCGGACCAGGTCGCCGGCGACCAGCGGACCCCGCTGCGCCGCCAGCTGCGCGGTACGTCCGTGGAGGTGGGCCGCCACCGCCCCGGCCTCCACCGCGGGCGGCCCGGTCGCCAGAACGGCGCCGGCGATGCCCGAGAGGACGTCACCGGTGCCGGCCGTCGCGAGCCACGACGTCCCGGTGGCGTTGACGAAGGCCGTCCCGTCGGCGTCGGCGACGACCGTGGCGTCCCCCTTGAGCAGGACCGAGCAGCCGAGGTCCGCGGCCAGGCGCCGGGCCGCGGCCACCCGGTCGTCCCCCACCTCGGAGCCGAACCGCGCGTACTCGCGGTCGTGCGGCGTCAGGAGGGTGGGGGCGCTCCGGTCCCGCACCAGGCCGGGCTCCTCGGCGAGCATCGTCAGCCCGTCGGCGTCGACGACGACCGGCAGGTCGGTGGCGAGGACCTCGGTCAGGACGCTGCCGGCCGCGCCGTCGGTGCCCATCCCCGGCCCGACCACCCAGGCCTGCACGCGGCCGGCGTCGCCGGGCCGGCCGTCGGTGACGATCACCTCCGGCCAGGCGGCCCGCACCCCGTCGGCCGCCGTCCCGGCGTAGCGGACCAGCCCCGGGCGGGTCCGCAGCGCGGCGCCGGTGCAGAGGACGCCCGCACCCGGGTAGGTGGCCGAGCCGGCCAGGATGCCGACCACGCCCTGCGAGTACTTGTCGTCGGACGCGGAGGGCGGCGCGAGCCGCGCGGCGACGTCCGCGTCGGTGAGCCGGGAGACCGTCGCGGGCGGGAGGTCCAGCCCGATGTCGACGAGGTGCACCTGCCCCGCGTACGCCCGGCCCTCCCCCACGACCAGCCCGAGCTTCACCGCGCCGAACGTCACCGTGTGCATGGCCGGGAACGCGTCCCCGTCGACCGCTCCGGTCGAGGCGTCCACGCCGCTGGGGACGTCGACGGCGACGGTGATCCCCGCACCCTCGGCGGCCATCCGCGCCAGCTCGGCGGCACCCGGCCGCAGGCCTCCGCTGCCGCCGATGCCGAGCATGCCGTCGACGATCAGGTCGGCGCGGGTCACGGCCCGCTCCACCCCTGGCGAGCCCGCCGGGAGGACCCGTCCCCCGGCCCGCCGGAGCGCGGCCAGGCCGGCGTCGTGTACACGGTCGGCGTCGAGGAGGACGGCGGTCACGCGGGCCCCCCGGGCGGCCAGCGCCGCCCCGGCGAAGAGGGCGTCTCCGCCGTTGTTGCCCGTGCCGACGAGCAGGGCGACCCGGCGGCCGTAGCTCCCGCCCAGCAGGCGCAGGCACACGGTGGCCAGGCCGGTCGCCGCGCGCTGCATCAGCGTGCCCGGCGGGGTGGCCGCCAGCGCCGGCTCCTCGGCCGCCCGCACCTCCTCGGCGGTGTGGAGGCCGATCACGGGCGCTGGTCGTCGGCGCGGGGGAAGCCCTCGGCGACGACGACCGCCGAGGCGATCCCGCCGTCGTGGCTCAGGGAGATGTGCCAGCTCGAGACGCCGAGCTGCGCGGCGCGACCGGCCACGGACCCGCGCACCTCCAGGTGCGGGCGACCGTGCGCGCCGACGGTCACCTCGGCGTCGTGCCAGTGCAGGTCACCCGGGGCACCGAGGGCCTTGGCCAGCGCCTCCTTCGCCGCGAACCGGGCGGCCAGCGACTCACCGGTCCGCGGGTTCCCGCCGGGAGTCAGCTGCTCGGCCGCGGTGAACAGCCGGTCCCGCAGGCCCGCCGTGCGGGTGAGCGACTCGGCGAAGCGCTCGACCGGCACGACGTCGATCCCCACCCCGATGATCACCCGGACAGTGTGCCCCCGTGGTGACGTGCTGGAACGGCCCGGGTGCAGGGACCCGCGGCGCGCGACGCGTGTCGTGGGAGGCAGCCGGGTCCTTCGACTATTCCACGGTGACGGACTTGGCCAGGTTGCGGGGCTGGTCGACGTCGTAGCCGCGGGTGTCGGCGATCTCGCATGCGAGGACCTGCAGCGGGACCGTGGTGACGACGGGCGCGAGCAGGGTCGGCGTCCGGGGCACGCGGATGATGTGGTCGGCGAACGGGACGACGTCGTCGTCGCCCTCCTCCGCGATCACGATGGTCCGGGCGCCGCGGGCGCGGACCTCCTGGATGTTGGAGACGACCTTGCCGTGCACCGACTCCCGGCTGCGCGGCGACGGCACGATCACGATGACCGGGGTGCCCTGGTCGACGACGGCGATCGGCCCGTGCTTGAGCTCGCCCGCGGCGAAGCCCTCGGCGTGGATGTAGGCCAGCTCCTTGAGCTTCAGCGCACCCTCCAGCGCGACGGGGAACCCGACGTGCCGGCCGAGGAAGAGGATCGTGTTGGCGTCGGCCAGCGAGCGGCCGAGCGCCCGGACGTCGTCCATGCCGGTGAGCACCTCGGCGACGGCCTCGGGGAGGCGGCGCAGGTCGTCGACGATCGCGGCGACCTCGTCCTCGTACTTCATGCCGCGGATCTGGGCGAGGAACAGGCCGACCAGGTAGCAGGCGACGATCTGGCTGAGGAACGCCTTGGTCGAGGCGACGGCGACCTCGGGGCCGGCGTGCGTGTAGAGCACGGCGTCGGACTCGCGCGGGATGGTCGACCCGTTGGCGTTGCAGATGGCCAGCACGCGGGCCCGCTGCTCCTTGGCGTGGCGCAGCGCCATGAGCGTGTCCATCGTCTCGCCGGACTGGCTGATGACGATGACGAGCGTCGACCGGTCGAGCACCGGGTCGCGGTAGCGGAACTCGCTGGCGACCTCGACCTCGACGGGGATGCGGGTCCAGTGCTCGATCGCGTACTTGGCGATGAGCCCGGCGTGGTAGGAGGTGCCGCAGGAGACCACGAAGATCTTGTCGATGTCGCGCAGCTCCTGGTCGGAGAGGCGGACCTCGTCCAGGATCAGGTCGCCGCTCTCACCGAGCCGGCCGAGCAGGGTGTCGGCGATGGCCTGGGGTTGCTCGGCGATCTCCTTGAGCATGAACCAGTCGTAACCGCCCTTCTCGGCGGCGGCGGCGTCCCAGTCGACCGTGTACGCGGTGGGCTCGACCGGCCGCCCGTGGAAGTCGGTGACGGTCACCCCGCGCCCCCGGTCGATCTCGACGACTTGGTCCTGGCCGAGCTCGAGCGCGTTGCGGGTGTGGCCGATGAAGGCGGCGACGTCGGACCCGAGGAAGTACTCGCCGTCGCCGACGCCGACGACCAGGGGGCTGCTGCGCCGGGACGCCACGAGGGTGTCGGGCTCGGTGACCGACGTGGCGACGAGGGTGAACGCGCCCTCGAGCCGCCGGCTGACCGCGCGCAGGGCCTCGGCCAGACGGCCCTCGCCCTCCGGCATGGCGGCGTACGTGGCCGCGAGGAGGTGGGCGGCCACCTCGGTGTCGGTCTCGGACTCGAACTCGATGCCGGCGGCCTCGAGCTCGCTGCGCAGCACGCCGAAGTTCTCGATGATGCCGTTGTGGACCACCGCGACGGACCCGTCCGCGGACAGGTGCGGGTGGGCGTTGCGGTCGGTCGGGCCGCCGTGCGTCGCCCACCGGGTGTGCCCGATGGCGACGGTGGCCGCCGGCAGGGGCTGCTCGGCGAGGACCTTCTCGAGGTTCGCGAGCTTGCCCGCCTTCTTCGCCCAGGTCAGCTTGCCGTCAGCGACGACCGCGATCCCGGCCGAGTCGTACCCCCGGTACTCGAGCCGCCGCAGCCCCTCGAGGACGACGTCTCGGGCGTCCCGCGGACCGACGTACCCCACAATTCCGCACATTGCAGCCAGAGTACCGGGGGAGGCGGACCATTCCGTCCGACCCGCCCCTCACGAGGGAGGCGTCGACCGACCCGTCCCCGCGCGCACCAGTGGTCACACACGCGCCGTCAGCGGACGGCGGCGACGACCTCCGCCAGGCGGTGGGCGACCTCGTCGGCCTGCTCCTGGGTCGGGGCCTCGACCATCACCCGCACCAGCTGCTCGGTCCCGGACGGCCGCAGCAGCACCCGGCCGGACTCCCCGAGCTCCGCCTCGACGGCGTTCACGGCCTCTGCGACCTCGTCGCTCTCGGCCACCGCGAGCCGGTCGGTGACCGGGACGTTGATGAGGATCTGGGGCAGCCGCTGGACCACCGAGGCCAGCTCGGCCAGCGAGGTGCCCGTCGCCCGCATGCGCGACAGCAGCGCCAGCCCGGTCAGCAGCCCGTCGCCGGTGGTGGCGTGGTCCAGGAACACCAGGTGGCCGCTCTGCTCGCCGCCGAGGCTGAGCCCGCCGGCCCGCAGGGCCTCCAGGACGTAGCGGTCGCCGACGGCGGTGGTCTGCACGGTGATGCCGGCGTCGCGCATCGTGTGGTGGAACCCGAGGTTGCTCATCACCGTGGCGACGACGGTGTCGCCCTTGAGCGCGCCGCGCTCGTGCAGGGCCAGGGCGCAGACGGCGAGGATCGCGTCGCCGTCGACGACGTCACCGGCGGCGGTCACGGCCAGGCAGCGGTCGGCGTCGCCGTCGTGGGCGATCCCGAGGTCGGCGCCCTGCGCGCGGACCGCCTCGATCAGCGGGCCGAGGTGGGTGGAGCCGATGCCGTCGTTGATGTTCCAGCCGTCGGGCTGGTCGCCGATCGCGTGCACCGTGGCCCCGGCCCGGCGGTAGACGTCCGGTGCCGTGGCGGCCGCGGCTCCGTGGGCGCAGTCGACGACGACGCTGAGGCCGTCGAGCGGCTGGTCGACGGTGGAGAGGGCGTGCGCGGCGTAGCGCTCCACGGCGTCGGGCATCGCCCGGACGCGGCCGATGCCCGCGCCGGTGGGCCGGAGCCCGTCGGAGGCGCCGCTGACGACGGTGCGCTCGATCGCCGCCTCGACGGCGTCGGGGAGCTTGTGGCCGCCGCGGCTGAAGAGCTTGATGCCGTTGTCGGGCATCGGGTTGTGGCTGGCCGAGATCATCACGCCGAGATCGGCGCCGGTCTCGGCGGTGAGGTGGGCGAGGGCGGGCGTGGGCACCACGCCGGCCAGCAGCACCTCGGCGCCGGCGCTGGTCAGGCCGGCCACCACCGCGGCCTCGATCATCTCCCCGCTGGCGCGGGGGTCACGCCCGACGACCGCGACGGGACGCGAGGTCCCGTCGCGGTCGGCGAGCACTCCGGCGGCCGCACGTGCCACCGAGAGGGACAGCTCCGGCGTGAGGTCGGCGTTGGCCAGACCTCGGACGCCGTCGGTCCCGAACAGGCGACCCAACGACGTGCGGGTCAGCGCTTGGAGTACTGGGGCGCCTTGCGCGCCTTCTTGAGGCCGTACTTCTTGCGCTCCGTGACACGGGGGTCACGGGTGAGGAAGCCGGCCTTCTTGAGCGCGGGGCGGTCGTCGGGCTCGACCTCGATGAGGGCCCGGGCGATCGCCAGACGCAGCGCGCCGGCCTGGCCCGAGACGCCGCCACCGTGGAGCAGGCCCACGACGTCGTACTGCTCGCCCTTCTCCAGGATCACGAACGGCTCACGGATGAGCTGCTGGTGGACCTTGTTGGGGAAGTACTCCTCGATGGTCCGGCCGTTGAGCTTGAACTGGCCGGTGCCGGGGAGGAGACGCACCCGGACGATGGCCTCCTTGCGGCGGCCGACGGTCTGGATGGGACGCCCGTCGGCGTCGGTGATCGTCGCTGCGCTGGTCACTGGGCCACCTGCTTGATCTCGAAGGTCTGGGGCTGCTGCGCAGCGTGGGGGTGCTCCGGGCCGGCGTAGACCTTGAGCTTGGAGAGCATCTGCCGACCGAGGCTGTTGTGCGGCAGCATGCCCTTGATCGCCCGCTCGATCACGCGGTCGGGGTGGGTGCGCAGCTGGTCGCCGACGTTGATGGTCTTCAGACCACCCGGGTGACCGGAGTGCCGGTAGGCGACCTTGTTGTCGCGCTTCGACCCGGTCAGCGCGACCTTGCCGGCGTTGACGATGACGACGAAGTCGCCGACGTCGAGGTGCGGGGCGTACTGGGGCTTGTGCTTGCCGCGCAGGAGCTGCGCGGTCTGGCTGGCGAGTCGGCCGAGCACCACGTCGGTGGCGTCGATGACATGCCAGGCCCGGGCGATCTCGCCGGGCTTGGGTGAGTACGTGCGCACGGCGCTCGTGTCCTCCGTCGTCGTCGGGAAGGCTGGTGGGATCGCCTCACCGAGCACGGGAGACGTTGCGACACGCGGGCACCAGCCGGCTTGCGCGCGCCAGCCGATCACGATACCAGTCGGGGCATCCCACCCGGTCGGCGGTCAGCGGACCTCGCGGAGGAGTCCCGTTCCGACGTCGTAGACGGTGCCCCGCACCTCGCGGGAGAGCAGGTACGGGCTCTCCTGGATCAGCCGCATCGACTCCCGGACGTCGTCGTCGACGTCCGTGAAGGCCCGCGCGGCCCACGGCGGGCGGCGGCCGGTCGCCTGCTCCACGACGTCGGCGAAGGCGACGTCGTCGGTGGACTGCAGCCCGCACTCGGTGTGGTGCACCAGCACGATCTCGCGGGTCCCCAGCAGGTGCTGGGAGATGGTGAGCGACCGGATGACGTCCTCGGTGATGACGCCGCCGGCGTTGCGGATGACGTGGGCGTCACCGATGTCCAGGCCGAGGAGCCCGAACAGCGGCATCCGGGAGTCCATGCACGCCACCACGGCCACCTTGCGGGCGGGGCGCACCGGCTTGCTGCCGGGGAACTGCTGCGCCCACTCCTCGTTCGCCTCGAGCATCCGGTCGATCTCGGCCACGCGTCCTCCTCGTCTCCGTCTGGCCGGGACCCTAACCGGAGGGCGTCCCGGGCCCGTCCCGGAGCGATCCGACAGGATGAGGCCGTGCGCACGGTCGAGGAGCACCAGGCAGTGGTGAACGCGCTGCTGCGCGCGCTCCCGGAGGAGACGGTCCCGGTGGCCGAGGCCCACGGCCGCGTGCTGGCGCGGGACGTGGCGGCAGCGGTCGGCCTCCCGGGCTTCGACAACTCGGCGATGGACGGCTACGCGGCCCGCTGGGCCGAGCTGGAGCGGACACCCGTCACGATGCGGGTCGCCGACGACATCCCGGCCGGCCGCACCGACGTCGTCCCGCTGGCCGCGGGCACCGTGCAGCGGATCATGACGGGGGCGCCGCTCCCGGCGGGCGCGGACGTCGTCGTCCCGGTCGAGCTCACCGACGGCGGGACGGACGTCGTCGAGATCCGGGACTGCCCCGCCGCCGGCACCCACCTGCGCGCCGCCGGTGAGGACATCGCCGCCGGTGCCGTCGCCCTGCAGGCCGGCAGCCCGCTCGGCGCCGCGCAGCTGGGTCTGGCCGCGGCCGTGGGCGTCACGGCGCTCCCGGTCCGCCGGAAGCCCCGGGTCCTGGTCCTGTCCACCGGCAGCGAGCTGGTCGCCCCGGGGCAGCCGCTGCTCCCGGGGCAGATCTACGAGTCGAACTCCCAGCTGCTCGTCGCGGCCGTGGAGGACGCGGGCGGCGAGGCCCGGCGGCTGCACTTCGTCCCCGACGACGTCGACCAATTCCTGACCACGGTGAGCGCCGAGGTGGCCTCGGCCGACCTGCTGATCACCAGCGGCGGCGTGAGCGCGGGGGCCTACGAGGTCGTCAAGGACGCCTTCCGCGAGCTGGGCACCGTCGAGTTCGCGAAGGTCGGCATGCAGCCGGGCGGGCCGCAGGGCGCCGGCACGGTGGAGGGCGTCCCGGTGGTCACCCTGCCCGGCAACCCGGTGAGCGCGTTCGTGTCCTTCGAGGTGTTCGTCCGCCCCGCCCTGCGGCGGGCCATGGGCTACACCCATCCCGACCGCCTGCACGTGCCCGCCCGGCTGACCGGCCCCCTGCGTTCGCCGGCGGGACGGCGCCAGTTCCTGCGCGGCCGGTTCGACGGCGGCTCCGTCTCGCAGGTCGGCGGGCCGGGCTCCCACCTCGTGGCGCACCTGGCCCGCGCCAACTGCCTGGTCGTCGTCCCCGAGGACGTCACCGAACTGCCCGCGGGCGCCGAGGTCGACGTCGTGCTGATCGAAGGAGCGCTGCAGTGAGGCGACAGCGAATGAGCATCGCAGCGAGGAACGAGCGAGGAGCGGAGCGAGCGCGGAGCCGAACAGGAGACGAACGATGACGGAAGCGAGGCTCACGCACGTCGACGAGACCGGGGCGGCCCGGATGGTCGACGTCAGCGGGAAGGCGGTCACCGCACGCGAGGCGACCGCGGCCGGGCGCGTGCTGGTCAGCGCCGAGGTCATCGACCTCCTGCGCGGCCGGGGGGTCCCGAAGGGCGACGCCGTCGCCGTCGCGCGCATCGCGGGGATCGCCGGGGCCAAGCGGACCCCGGACCTCGTCCCGCTCTGCCACCCCATCGCGCTGCACGGCGTCACCGTCGACATCGACGTCACGGACGACGGGGTCGACATCACCGCGACCGCCCGCACCGCCGACCGCACCGGCGTGGAGATGGAGGCGCTCACCTCCGTGGCCGTCGCCGGGCTCACGATGATCGACATGATCAAGGCGGTGGACCCGCGGGCGTCCATCACCGACGTCCGGCTGCTGCGCAAGTCCGGCGGCAAGAGCGGCGAGTGGACCCGGTGACCGCCTCGCTGCCTCCGGACGCCCGCGCGATGGTGCTCACGGCCTCCAACCGCGCCGCGGCCGGCGTCTACGAGGACCGCAGCGGCAAGGCTCTCGCCGAGGGGCTCCGGCAGCTCGGCTTCGACGTCGAGGGCCCGCACGTGCGCCCCGACGACGTGGCGGAACTGGAGGCGGTGCTGCGCAACGCCGTCGATCTCGGCCTCGACCTCGTCCTGACCACCGGCGGCACCGGCCTCTCCCCCACCGACGTCACCCCGGAGGCGACCCGCCGCGTCCTGGAGCGGGAGGCTACCGGTCTCGCCGAGGCGGTGCGCCGCTACGGCGCCGACAACGGCGTCCCCACGGCGGTGCTGTCGCGGGGCCTGGCCGGGACCGCAGGGCGGACGCTGATCGTCAACCTGCCCGGCTCGACCGGCGGGGTGAAGGACGGGCTCGCGGTGCTCGGTCCGCTGCTCCCCCACGTGGTCAGCCAGCTCCGCGGAGGAGATCACGGATGATCGGACGCCTCGAGAAGACGGTGCTCGACTGTCCCGACCCGCAGGCGCTGGCGGTGTTCTACGCCGAGGTGCTCGGCATGCGGGTCAACGAGGACGACGACCATTGGGTGGTCATCGGCCGCGAGCCGGGCATGCGCGAGCTCGCCTTCCAGCGCGACCCGGACTACACGCCGCCGAGCTGGCCGGACCCGGAGCGCCCGCAGCACGAGCACCTCGACATCCGGGTGGACGACCCGGACGCCGCCGAGCGCGCCGTCCTGGCGCTGGGCGCCACCCGGCTGGAGTCGCCGCACGAGAACGGCTTCCGGGTGTTCGCCGACCCGGCCGGCCACCCCTTCTGCCTGGTCTTCTGAGCGGACCTATTCCGGCAGGACGATCCGCTCCGTGTGGGTGTAGACGTTGCAGCCGTCGCCCCGCAGGAACCCGACCAGGGTGATGCCGACCTCCCGCGCCAGTTCGACCGCCAGCGATGACGGCGCCGACACCGCCGCGAGCACCGGGATGCCGGCCATGGCCGCCTTCTGGGTGAGCTCGAAGCTCGCCCGGCCGCTCACCATCAGGACCTGCCCGGCCAGCGGCAGCCGGCCCGCGCGGACGGCGTCCCCGACGACCTTGTCGACGGCGTTGTGCCGGCCGACGTCCTCCCGCAGGGCGCCGAGCTCCCCGGCGGCGCTGAACAGCCCCGCGGCGTGCAGGCCACCGGTCTTCTCGAACACCTGCTGCTCCGCGCGCAGCCGGTCGGGCAGCGCCAGCAGCACCTCGAGCGGCAGCCGTGCGGCGTCCGCGGCGACGTCGAACGACGTCTTGGTCCGGATCGCGTCGATGCTCGCCTTGCCGCACACGCCGCACGAGCTGGAGGTGTAGAAGTTCCGCTCCAGGCCGGTGTCTGGGACGGGCACGCCCGGCGCGAGATCGACGTCCACGACGTTGTAGGT
This sequence comes from Blastococcus sp., assembly GCA_035642035.1. Lineage (GTDB taxonomy): Bacteria > Actinomycetota > Actinomycetes > Mycobacteriales > Geodermatophilaceae > Blastococcus_B. The sequence continues at coordinate 413 of DASQTE010000474.1, read as the reverse complement.
GTTCCGGCCGTCGGCGTCCACCGAGTCGCAGTACCGCAGGCCGGCGACGTCCCCGTGCCCCCCGATGACCCCCTCGGTGGCGAGGAAACCGTGCACGAGGTCGAAGTCGTCCCCCGGCGTCCGCATGGTCACCGCCAGGGGCGTGCCGCCCAGCCGGATCTCCAGCGGCTCCTCGGCGGCGACCGTGTCGGGCCGGGTGGTGTACTGCGGTCCGCGGATGCGCAGCACCGGTGTCCGGCTGGTGACTCGTCCCACGGGAGGACGGTACCCACGTCCGCCTCTACGGTGACGGCGTGGACCCGCTGCCCCCCTTCACGGCCGTGGTCCTCGCCGGGGGCAGGGCGGCCCGGCTCGGTGGCCAGGCCAAGCCCCAGCTCGCGGTGGGCGGGCGCCCGATCCTCGCGGCGGTCCTC
>DASQTE010000473.1:0-2291 GCA_035642035.1 Blastococcus sp. | reverse complement strand
TGGCGACGAAGTTCGGCTCGATATCGCGCCCGCGTCGTCGTAGCGGCCGCGGTCAGGCGGCGCCAGCCGCTAGAAGCGCTCGGTCGGCTGGTAGGTGCCCCAGACGTCGCGGAGGGCGTCGCAGACCTCGCCGACGGTGGCGTACGCGGCCAGCGCGGCCTTGAGCGGGGGCAGCACGTTGTCGGTTCCGGACGCCGCCGTGCGCAGGCTATCCAAGGCCGACTTCACCGCCACCGCGTCCCGGCGGGCCCGCAGGTCGGCCAGCCGGGCCGTCTGCGTCGCCTCGATCGCCGGGTCCACCCGCAGCGGCTCGTATGGGTCCTCCTGGTCGAGCACAAAGCGGTTCACCCCGACCACTACCCGCTCGCCGGCGTCGATCGTCCCGGCCACCGCGTACGCCGCCCGCTCGATCTCCAGCTTCTGGAACCCCTGCTCGATCGCCGCGACCGCGCCGCCGCGTACGGCGACGGCCTCCATCAGCGACCGCGTCGCCGCCTCCACGTCGTCGGTCAGCGACTCGACCGCGTAGGAGCCGGCGAACGGGTCGACGGTCTTGGTCAGGTCGGTCTCGTGCGCCAGCACCTGCTGGGTGCGCAGCGCGAGCCGGGCCGCCTTGGCCGAAGGCAGCGCGATCGCCTCATCGAAGGAGTTGGTGTGCAGCGACTGGGTGCCGCCGAGCACGGCGGCCAGCGCCTGCAGGGTGACCCGGACCAGGTTGACCTCGGGCTGTTGGGCAGTCAGCTGCACGCCGGCGGTCTGGGTGTGGAAGCGCAGCATCAGCGACCGGGGGTCCTGGGCGCCGAACCGCTCCCGCATCACCGACGCCCAGATGCGCCGCGCCGCCCGGAACTTGGCCACCTCCTCCAGCAGCGTGGTGCGGGCGACGAAGAAGAACGACAGCCGGGGCGCGAACTCGTCCACCGCGAGCCCCGCGGCCAGCGCGGCCTCGACGTAGGCGATGCCGTTGCTCAGGGTGAACGCCACCTCCTGCGCCGGCGTGGCGCCCGCCTCGGCCATGTGGTAGCCGGAGATCGAGATCGTGTTCCACCGAGGCAGGTGGACGCGGCAGTAGGCGAAGGTGTCGCTGACCAGCCGGAGCGACGCCTGCGGCGGGTAGATGTAGGTGCCGCGGGCGATGTACTCCTTGAGCACGTCGTTCTGTATCGTCCCGGTCAGGGTCTCGGCGGCGATGCCCTGCTCCTCGGCCACCAGCTGGTAGAGCAGCAGCAGCACCGCGGCGGGCGCGTTGATCGTCATGGAGGTGGAGACCTCGCCCAGCGGCAGCCCGCGAAACAGCCGCCGCATGTCCTCCAGGGAGTCGATGGCCACGCCGACCTTGCCCACCTCGCCGTCCGCGGCGGGGGCGTCGGAGTCCAGGCCCATCTGGGTAGGCAGGTCGAAGGCCACCGACAGCCCGGCGGCGCCGGAGGCGATCAGGTCGCGGTAGAGCGCGTTCGACTCGGCCGCCGCGCCGAAACCGGCGTACTGGCGCATGGTCCACGGCCGCGCGGTGTACATCCCCGGGTGGATGCCGCGGGTGAAGGGGAACTCCCCCGGCGCCCCGAGGGCGACGGCCGGGTCGAAGCCGGCCAGCGCGTCCGGCCCGTAGACCGACGCGATCGGGGTGCCGGACTCGGAGTCTCCGCTCACCTCACGCGCTCCCGTGTGTTGTCGTACGCGCGGCGGGGGTCCAAGGGGGTCGTCCCCCTTGCTCGTCTCACCTCGCGCGCTCCCGTGTGCTGTCGTGCGCGCGGCGGGGGTCCAAGGGGGTCGTCCCCCTTGCTCGTCTCATCTACGCATGGTTGCACAGCGGCGTAGCCCTGCCGGGCCACGCAACACGGCAGCCACTTGTCCCCCGAGGAGGAGCGACTGCCGTGCGTCCGCGGGCGAGGCCGGTGACGCCATCGACCTCGCCTACCCGGGCACACCGAACCTGACGTAAAGGCTCTGGGGCGGGTGACCCGAGCAGACCTCCGCCGAGGCCGACAACGATCGAGGCGTCGCCCGTACGCCTGGGGAGAGGGCCCGTTTCCCGCGAACGGTGCGAACGCCAGAATCATGATCCGACCCCCACGCTTTCGCACAGCACGCGGGGACCTGGCAATCTTCTACCCGGCGCTGCGGGCGAGTGCCTCCGCCGCGTTCAGCATGCCGGCGGTCTCGGCCTGCCAGTGTGGCTGCTGCGCCCGGTACGGACCGGTGGCGAGCGAGATGATCACGGCCGCCGCGCGCAGGCGCAGCTCGACCGGGTCCACCCGGGCGTCGAACACCGGGAGCCACAGGTTGACCAA
>DASQTE010000472.1:0-3795 GCA_035642035.1 Blastococcus sp. | reverse complement strand
GCCACCAGCCCCTCGCCGACCTCCGCGATGGGTGCGGGCGCCTGGTCGGCCGCAGCGGGCGCGGCGGCCTGCTCCACATGCGGCGCGCGCCGGACCTGCTGCTCGGCGGTCCAGCCCGCGGCACCCTCCCGTCGGACGGTGAGGGTCAGGTCGGCCAGCTCCAGGTGCAGCTCCGCGAGCCCGCTGGAATCGAGCACCCGCAGGACGTCGCGGACGTCGTCGGGGGTCAGCTCCACCGCGCTCAGCCCTCCGACGGGCGCTTGCCGCCCAGCAGGTTGAAGACGTGGTCGAAGGGCCGGGCGGCCGGGGCGGCCTTCGCCGCGCGGTCCCTGTCCGCCCACACCGTCTCCGGCCGGCTCTGCAGCAGGAAGACGTTCTCGCCGGCCGGGGCGGTCTCCGCGACGGCCCACTCGATGTCCTGCGGGCACCCGTAGTGCGCCTCCACGCGCCGTGCGATGGCCACCAGCTCGGCGATCTCCTCGTCGGAGACCGACGGTTCGTCCTGGAGTTCGGCCGGCACATCGGTCTCGACCACGCCGGAGCCGGACGGGTCGGGGCGGTGCCAGCGGGTCTTGGTGGCCACGGTCCGTTTCATCTCGCCGGTCACCTTGCTGACGACGAAGGAGTCCGGCGTGACGTCGCCGCTGACGACCGCCGACCCGAGGCCCCAGCTGGCGTCGATGGCCACCACCGACTTGTCGCCGCTCTTCGGGCTCCGGGTGAACATCACCCCCGAGCTGCGGGCGCCGACCATCCGCTGCACCACGACGGCCATGGCGAGATCGGTCTCGGGGATGCCGCGGCGCAGCCGGTAGGTCACCGACTCGACGCTGTAGAGGCTGGCCCAGCAGCGGCGCACGTGCTGCAGCACCGAGCCGGCCCCGCGCACCCACAGGTAGGTGTCCTGCAGCCCGGCGAAGCTGGCCTCGGCGCTGTCCTCGCTGGTCGCGCTCGACCGGACGGCGACCGGCAGGTCGGGTTCGCCACACTCCCCGCACAGCGCCGCGTACGCCGCGGTGACGGCGTCGGTCACCTCCGCCGGAGGGGGCGCGGACTCGAGCACCGCCCGGATCTCCGCCGTCGCGGCGGCGAGCCCGTCCGCGTCCGCGGGGTCGAGGGCGGCCACCCGGGCCGGGATCGGCTCGCCGTCGACGGTGAGGTGCTCGACGGTCTGCCGGAAGGCCGCCGTCGTCACCGCGAAGCCGGTCGGCACCCGGATGCCGGCGCGCAGCAGCTCGCCGAGGCTGGCGCCCTTCCCGCCGACGGTCGCGACGTCGCCCAGGCCGACGTCGCGGAAGTGCAGGACGGGGTTCGTGGCCACGAGCGTTCCCATCAGCTCAGCACGGTGACGACACCGCGGTCACCGTCGACGCGGACGCGGTCACCGGTCTTGATCCGGGCGGTGGCCATGCCGGTGCCGACCACCGCCGGCATGCCGTATTCGCGAGCCACGATCGCCGCGTGCGACATCGTGCCGCCGATGTCGGAGACGGCGGCCGCGATCTTGCCGAACACGGGGCCCCAGCTCGGGGCCGTCACGGGGCAGACGAGCACCTCGCCCTCACGGATCTGGCCGATGTCGTTGACGTTGAGCAGCACCCGGGCCACCCCTTCCACCACGCCGGGTGAGGCCGCGTAGCCGCGCACGGTCGACTCGTCGTCGTCATCGCCGCCGAGCCAGGTCTCGATCGTCTCCTGGGTGATCCCCCAGAGCATCTTCACGGCCGGGTCGTTCAGCGCCTCGGGAACGGCGCCCAGCGCGGGCGGCGGCGACCAGCCCGACAACGCCGCGACGATCCGCTTGCGCTCGGCGACGATCGGCTGCCAGTGCCGGGCGCCGAGCTCAGTCCCGCCCGAGGCCCAGGCCAGCGAGACGTCGACCAGGGCGTCCTCGACCTCCAGGTGGCGCAGGTGGAAGACGTCGTCGGCCGCCAGCAGCACGCCGCGCTCGGCCAGCAGCGCCCCGAAAGCCCGGATCTTCTGGAAGAAGCGGGTCGTGAACCAGTGCTCGCAGTAGAACTTGTGCGACTCGATGTAGGGGAACACCTGCCGGCAGAGGCCCAGCATCTGGTCGAAGGCCGCCTTCTCCTCCTCGGCGTCCAGCAGCTCCCGGTACTCCCCGGCGATGCGGTCGCGCTCCTCGGCCAGGCGGTCGGTGGGGCGGGTGAGGTCCTCCCCGGCCGCGATCTGCTCCACGTAGCGCGGCAGGGCGGCGAAGGGCACGGTCAGGTCGTCGGCCCAGGACAGGTGGTGGTGGTAGAAGCCGTCGCCGACCGAGACGTTGAACCACGGGTCCTTGGCCGCCTCCAGCGCGGCCAGCCAGCGGGCGCCGGCGTCCCCGCGCTCGCCCAGCGCCGCCAGCACCTTCGCCGGGTCGGCCCCCTCGACGAACAGGTCGCCGAGGTCGAGCTCCACGGCCAGCCCGGCGAGCTTCTTCAGCTCGTCGTCCGGCCGGTACATGGTGACGTCCATGCCGGCGACCATGCGGGCCACCATCTGGTCGCCCATCTCCGGGAACGCCTGCTTGCAGAACTCGAAGAAGACGACGTAGGCGCCGTACCCGAGCATCAGCAACTCGGTGTGGTGGTGCCACATCTTCGAGTACAGGTCGATGCAGCGGTGGAACCGCTCGCGGAGGTAGTGGTTGGAGGCGAACCCACGACCGCCCGTGACCACCTCGAGGGGGTCCAGCTCACCGAGTTCGGGCACCTCGACGGCCTCGATGTCGGCGATCAGCGCCTCGATGCGCTGCTGCCACTCGCCGTAGAGCCGGTCCCAGTTGGCGTAGTAGTGGCCGGCCCGTTCCTGGAAGGCCGCGAACCGCTTCCCCTGCTCCGCCTCGTCGAGCACCGGGTTGGCCGTGATGTACACCCGCCCGTTGATGATGCGGTACTCGATCCCCATGGTCGTCGGGAACGAGAACAGCCGGGCGGTGTTGGCCCCGATCGCGGTGTAGGGGATCTCCGAGGTGATGCCGTCGAAGGCCGGGATCACCTCCGGGAAGTGCATCGAGTTGTAGAACCAGAAGCGCTGGTCGTCCTCGGGCTGGAACCGGGAGAAGTAGGGGTACATCGCCTCCCAGCCCTCGGCGCCGGCGACGGCCTCGATCTGGGACGGGAGGGGGAACGAGCGCTCGGGCATGGCGGGGAACTCCTCGACCTTGAGGGTGGGTCAGCGCGGCGAGTAGTCGCGCTGGGTGCGGGCGTACTCGACGAAGTCGTCCATCGCGGTGGGATCGGCCATGGCGTTGGGGTCGGCGACGACCGCGGGATCGGCGCCCAGGAGGAGCCGGCGGACCGGGATCTCCATCTTCTTGCCGCTGCGAGTCAGCGGGATGGCCCGGACGGCGATGATCGCGTCAGGGACGTGCCGGGGCGTGTACTCCTCGCGCAGCCTCCGGCGCAGCCTGCCCGCCAGCTCGTCGTCCAGCTCCGCGCCCGGGCTCAGCGAGACGAACAGCGGCATGAAGAAGCCGCCGTCGGGCAGGTCGAGGTTGACGATCAGCGCACCGAGGACGGCGGGGTCGTCCTCGACCACGCGGTAGATCTCCGCCGTGCCGATGCGCACGCCCTGCCGGTTGAGCACCGCGTCGGACCGCCCGCGCACGAAGCAGCCGCCGCGCTCGTTGACCTCGAAGAAGTCCCCGTGCCGCCAGACGCCGGGGAAGGTCTCGAAGTAGCTGGCGCGGTAGCGGGCGCCGTCGTCGCCCCAGAAGAACAGCGGCATCGACGGCATCGGTGCGGTGATCACCAGCTCGCCCACCTTGCCTACGACGGGATGCCCCGCGTCGTCCCA
>DASQTE010000471.1:0-7810 GCA_035642035.1 Blastococcus sp. | reverse complement strand
TTCCGGCGGTCGGACCCGGCCCGCTCGCGGTCGGGCTGACCACCGCGCTGCACCGCGCCGGCCTGCCGGCACCGCCGGAACGGGCGGCCGGGCTGGCGCGGGCGCTGCAGCTGGTGCCGCCGGTCGACCGGTCGGCGCTCTACTGGACCTGCCGGGTGGCGCTGGTGACCGACCGGGCGCAGCTGCCGGTGTTCGACGCGGTCTTCTCCGCGGTGTTCGACGGCCGGCTCGATCCCGCCGACAGCCGCGGTGACCCCACGGCCCCGCCGCCGATCGGCAGCGAGCCGCGGACCCGGCCCGCGCCCCCGGACGCCCGACCCGGGCAGCCGGGGGAGTCGGGGGCGGCGGGAGGCGCGGCCGGCGGTCCGGACGACGGGGCCGTGCGGGAGGTGCTGCTGGCGGCCGCCTCGTCCGAGGAGCGGTTGCGGCACACCTCCTTCGCGGAGCTGGACGCCACCGAGCTGGCCGGCGTCCGGGACCTGGTCCGCCGGCTGGTGCTCAGCACCCCGGTCCGCCGCAGCCGCCGCAGCCGCACCAGCCGGCGGGCGGGGGACCGGCTGGACCTGCGGCGCACCGTCCGGGCGGCCCAGCGGTCCGGGGGCGACCCGGCCCGGCTGGTGCACGCGGCGCGGCGGACGGCGCCGCGGCGGCTGGTCCTGCTCTGCGACGTCTCCGGTTCGATGGAGCCCTACACCCGGGTCTACCTGACGCTGCTGCAGGGCGCGGTCGCCGGTGCGCGTGCGGAGGCGTTCGTCTTCTCCACCAGGCTGACCCGGCTGACCCGCCAGCTGGCCGGTCGGGACGCCGACCTGGCGCTCGCCCGAGCCGGCGCGGCGTCGTCGGACTGGGCCGGCGGCACCCGGCTGGCCGAGGGCATCGGGCGGTTCGTGGCCGACCACGGACGGCGGGGCCTGGCGCGCGGCGCGGTGGTCGTGGTGCTGTCCGACGGCTGGGCGCAGGACGACCCCGAGGACGTGGCCGACGCGATGCGGCGGCTGCGCCGGCTGGCGCACCGCGTGGTCTGGGTGAACCCGCGCCGGGCGTCGCCCGGCTACGCGCCGCTGGTCGGGGGGATGGCCGCGGCGCTGCCCTTCTGCGACGCCTTCGTCAGCGGCCACAGCCTCGCGGCGCTGGAGCAGGTGGTCGCCGCCGTCCGCGAGTAGGAGGGCGGGGGGCGTTCGCCCTTCACGGGTGGTGACGGCGGCGCGGTCAGCGCACACATTCGGAACCTCGAACCGTCATACCTGGTGTCTAGCGTGCAGCTCGACAGGAGAACGCCGATCGCAGGAGGTCACGATGAGTCCCTCGATCACCACCATCGAAGAGATCGACCTCGAGATCTCGGTCGCCTACATCAGGCTCGGCGGTGTCCGCGGCCGCTGGGAGCGGTCCCCCAGCGCCGAGAACGCGCGGCTGCTCGACGAGGCGCAGGCCGAGGTCGACCGGCTGCTGGACGACCGCTTCGCCGCCCAGTCCTGAGCGGGTCGGCCCGGTAGCGGCCCGCCTCAGCCCATCGTCTTCTGGCCGTCCAGGGACTCCCGCAGGATGTCGGCGTGCCCCGAGTGCTGGGCGGTCTCGGCGACGATGTGCAGGAACACCCGCCGGGCGGAACGGGTGGCGCCGGGCTGGAACCAGGGCGCCTCGGGCAGGGGGTGGGACGCGTCCAGGTCGGGGATCGTGCGCACCAGCTCGTCGGTGCGCTCCGCGGTCTCTGCGTACTCGGCGAGGACTCCCTCGAGCGTCTCGTCGGTGAGGAGGACGAACTCGTCGGCCCACTTCTGGAACCCGGCGTCGTCGGTCGGGGTGGCGATGGCCTCCGGCCCCTCCAGGATGAACCGCACCCAGCCCCTCTCCTGTGCGGCGACGTGCTTCACCAGGCCGCCGAGGGTGAGCTCGCTGGCGGTCGTGCGCTGCCGGGCCTGCTCGTCGGTCAGCCCCCGGACCGTGTGCCGCAGGAAGTAGCGGTGCGCGGCCAGCGTCTCCAGCAGGTCGGCGCGCTCGCCGGTGAGGGTGGGAGCCCCGGTGGTGGTGGTCATCGCCGTCGCCTTTCGTCGTCCTCGATCGGTCACTTCCGACGGTAGGCCCGATCGGTGCCAGTTCCTGTCACCGATCGGGGAGAAGATGGACGCATGGCCGATTCGACCGCCCGTGCGCTCCGCCTGCTCTCCATGCTGCAGAACCGTCGCTACTGGGGAGGTGCCGAGCTGGCCGGCCGGCTCGGGGTCTCCCTGCGCACCCTGCGGCGTGACGTCGACCGGCTGCGCGAGCTGGGCTACCCGGTGCAGGCCCGCCCCGGGGTCGACGGCGGGTACGAGCTCTCGCCCGGGGCGGTCCTGCCCCCGCTGGTCCTCGACGACGACGAGGCCGTCGCGCTCACCGTCGGGTTGCAGGCGGCGGCCCAGTCGCCCGTCGCCGGGACGGCGGAGGCGTCGCTGCGGGCGCTGGCCAAGATCGTGCAGGTCCTCCCGGCCCGGCTGCGCCGACGGGCGGACGCGCTGCGCGCGGTGACCGTGCCGGCGGTGTGGTCGACCAGCCGGGCCGAGATCGATCCCGAGGTGCTCACCGCGGTGGCGCAGGCGTGCCGGGACACCGAGCGCCTCCGGTTCGCCTACGTCACCGCGGCCGGCGAGCAGGCCGACCGCTTCGTCGAGCCCTTCCGCCTCGTCGCGCTCGGCCGGCGCTGGTACCTCGTGGCGTTCGACCTGGACCGCGGGGACTGGCGGAGCTTCCGCCTGGACCGGGTCGGCGACCCCCGGCCGACCGGTGCCCGGTTCGCCCCGCGCTCCCTGCCGGGGGGCGACGCCGCCGAGTTCGTCCGCGCCGGGATCACCTCCCGCCTTCCGGTCCACCACGTCGAGGCGGAGGTGCGGGCCACGGCGGACGACGTGCGGGCACGCATCGGGCAGTGGTCGACCGTGGAGCCGACGGGCCCGGGGAGCTGCCGCGTGCGGATGGAGGCCGACGACCTGAGCTGGCCGGCCCTCGCGCTCGGCACCGTGGGCGCGGAGTTCGCCGTCCTGACCCCGCCCGAGCTCCGGGAGCTGCTGGCGGACTGGGGCGAGCGGTTCGGTCGTGCGGCTGCGGTGGGACCGCTCTCTGCCTAGCGTGGCCCCATGGCTCGCGTCGCGATCGTCACCGGGTCGGAGTCGGGCATCGGGCGGGCGACCGCTGTCGCGCTGGCCCGGCAGGGCTTCGACCTCGGCATCACCTGGTTCCGGGACGAGGCGGCGGGCGAGGCGACGGCCGAGGAGGTGCGGGCACTCGGCCGTCGTGCGGAGGTGCGCCACCAGGACCTGACCCGCCTGCCCGAGGCCGCGGACGTCGTCGACGACCTGGCCGAGGCGCTGGGCGGCGTCGACGTCCTGGTCAACGACGCCGGCACCGGGCACTCGACACCGCTGCTCGAGCTCGACCTGTCCACCTGGCGCGAGGTCATGGCGACCGACCTCGACGGCGCGTTCCTCTGCCTGCAGCGGGCCGCCCGCCGGATGGTGGCCGCTGGGCGCGGCGGGCGGATCGTCAACGTCACCAGCGTGCACGAGCACCAGCCCCGCGTGGGTGCGGCCGCGTACTGCAGCGCCAAGGGCGGGCTGGGACTGCTCACCCGGGTCGCCGCGCTGGAGCTCGCCGAGTACCGGATCACCGTCAACGCCGTCGCCCCGGGCGAGATCGCGACCGCCATGACCGGCCAGGAGGACGAGGACCCGACCGCACCCGGCCACGAGCGCCCGGGGGTCCCGCTCGGCCGTCCGGGCAACGCGCACGAGGTCGCGGCGGTCGTCGCCTTCCTCGCCTCCCCGGAGGCCGGCTACGTCACCGGCGCCTCGTGGGCCGTGGACGGCGGGATGCTGCAGATGGGCCCGATGGCCGGCTCGCACCTCCGCAGCGGGGAGTGGCGACGCCCGTGAGCAGCGGACGGCCCGGTACCGCATCTCGATTGCATTGCGGTACGTCACTGCGGCTTCCAACACCTTAGCGCTGAGGTAAATCGTGGGCGGACACCCGGCCGACCCCGAGGAGCCGTCCATGCGATCCCCCCGAATGCTCGCCAGTGCCCTGGCCACCGCCCTCCTGATGACCGTGGCCGCGTGCGGCGGCGACGGCGACAGCGGGGACGGCGGTGGCGGAGGTGGCGCCGCCGGCGGCGACACCCCCCGCATCGCGGCGGTCTTCTCCGGCACCACCACCGACGCCGACTACACGTTCCTGGGGCTCGAGGCCCTGCAGGCCGCGGAGGAGGAGCACGGCGCCGAGATCACCTTCTCGGAGAGCGTCCAGGTGCCCGACGCGGAGCGCGTGCTCCGCGAGTACGTCGCCGACGGCTACAACGTCGTGTGGACGCACGGCAGCCAGTTCTACGACGCCACCGTCGCCGTGGCCGCCGAGGCGCCCGACGTCGTGTTCATCGCCGAGCAGGACACCGAGCCGGCCGACGTGCCCGAGAACGTGTGGGTCCTCGACCGCAACTTCCACCTGGCCTTCTACCCGCTGGGCGTCCTCGCGGCCGGCGCGTCCCAGAGCGGCCGCATCGCCTACCTCGGCGGGGTCACGCTGCCCTTCTCGTACTCCGAGGTGCACGCGGTCGAGCAGGCCCTCGCCGACAGCGGCTCCAATGCGACGCTGACGTCGGTGTGGACCGGTGACTTCAACGACCCGACCAAGGCCCAGCAGTTCGCGAGCCAGCTGCTCGCCGACGGCAACGACGTCGTGCTGACCTCGCTGAACCTCGGCGCGGTGGGCGCGTTCGAGGCGGTCGGGGACGCCGCCCCGGGCGTGCTGATGACGGCGAAGTACACCGACAAGTCCAACCTGTCGGCGGACCACTACCTGACCTCGGTCCTCTACGACTTCTCCGTGATGCTCGACGACATCCTCACCTCGATCGAGGACGGCGAGACCGGCGGCTACCTCGGCATGTCCTACGAGCAGGGCATCTCGCTGCAGACGCCGCAGAACGTCGACCAGGCGGTCATCGACGAGGTCGACGCGATCGTCGAGCAGCTCGCCGCGGGCGAGATCGAGGTCGAGCGCGACGTGACCCCGGTCGAATGACCACTGCGCACACCGCCGGGTCGGCCCCGGGCTCCGTGCCCGGGCCGGCCCGGCCGCTCACGATGGCCGGCGTCAGCAAGTCGTTCGGCCCGGTGAAGGCACTGGTCGAGGCCGACTTCGAGCTGGCCGCCGGCGAGGTGCACGGCCTGGTCGGCGGGAACGGCGCCGGCAAGACGACGCTGATGAACGTCCTCTACGGCCTGTACCGGCCCGATGCCGGCGAGATCCGGGTGGACGGGCGCGAGGCGCACATCCGCTCGCCGCGGGACGCGATCGACCACGGCATCGGCATGGTCCACCAGCACCTGCTCCAGGTGTCGACGTACTCGGTGGTCGAGAACGTCGTGCTCGGGACGGGGAAGGACGCGGGCGGGCTGCGCAACGCCGCCCGCCGGATCACCGAGCTGTCCGACCAGTTCGGGCTCGCCGTCGACCCCCGGGCCCGCACCGACCGCCTGTCGGTCGGCGCCCGCCAGCGGGTCGAGATCCTCAAGGTCCTCTACCGGGGCGCGCGGATCCTCATCCTCGACGAGCCGACCTCCAGCCTCACGCCGCAGGAGGTGGACGACCTCTTCGCCTCGCTGCGCGGCATCGTGGCGGAAGGCACCAGCGTGGTCTTCATCTCGCACAAGGTCCGCGAGGTCTTGGCCATCTGCGACCGGATCTCGGTCATGCGCGACGGCCGCCGGCTGACGACCGTGCACCGCTCGGAGACCGACGCCACGGGCCTCGCCTCGCTGATGGTGGGCGAGCTCGCCGCCCAGCAGTCCTCCGACGTGGCCGCCACGCTCGGGCTGGCCGCGGTCGGGGAGGTCGTCCCGGAGGAGCCGGCCGCACCCGTCTCCGGGCCGGCGGGAGGACCGGCGCGGCTGACCGTCTCGGACCTGGTGGTCCCCAACGACCAGGGCGTCGCGGCCGTGCGGGGGCTCGACCTCGCGGTCCGTGCGGGCGAGGTCCTGGGCGTGGCCGGCGTCGCCGGCAACGGTCAGGTCGAGCTGGCGGAGGCCCTCGCCGGCGTGCGGCACGCGGAGCGCGGGAGCGTGCGGGTCGACGGCACCGACCTGGCCGGCCGGCAGACCCGCCACTGGCTCACCGCGGGTGTCGCCTACGTGCCCGAGGACCGGCACCGGGACGGCATCCTCGGGGCCGCCTCGGTCACCGACAACCTGCTGCTCGGTGCCCAGCGCAGCAGCGCGTACCGGCGGGCCGGGCTCATCGACTGGCGGCGGGTGCGCGAGCACGCCCGGACGACGATCGACCGCTACTCGATCAAGACCCCGGGCCCCGACGCGCCGGCCGGCAACCTCTCCGGCGGCAACATCCAGCGGCTGGTGCTGGCCCGCGCGTTCGACCGCGAACCGACGGTGCTCGTGCTGCAGAACCCCACCCGGGGCCTGGACCTGCGGTCGGCGCAGTTCGTCTACGACCGGGTCCACGACGCCCGCGACCGCGGGTGCGCCGTCGTCCTCATCTCCGAGGACCTCGACGAACTGAGCCTGCTCGCCGACCGCATGGTGGTCCTCTACTCCGGCGAGGTCGTCGGCGAGCGGGCCCGCGGCGACTACGACGCCTACGAACTCGGCCGGCTGATGGCCGGCGTCCGGGAGGACGCATGAGCGCGCCCGTCATGACCGAGCCGGACGCCCTGGCGCCGGCCCGGCCGAGCATGGCCGCCCGGGTGATCCGCGGCGTCCTGCCCTACGTGCTGGCCCTGGTCCTGGCCTTCGTCGTCGCCGGGATCGTCATCGCCGCCCTCGGCTACGACCCGATCGAGGCGTTCCGGACGATCCTCACCACGTCGTTCAAGACCGGCTTCGGCTTCACCGAGACGCTCACCAAGTGGGTGCCGCTGACCCTCCTGGCGCTCGGCTTCACCATCCCGCTGGCCGTGGGCCGGTTCAACATCGGTGGTGAGGGCCAGCTCCTCGTGGGGGCCACGGCGGCGGCCGGCGTCGGCATCGTCTACGCCGACCTGCCGTCGGCGGTGCTGCTGCCCATGGTGATCGTCGCCGGCGTGCTGGCCGGCGTGGTGTGGGCCGGGATCGCGGCGCTCCTGATGGGCCGCTTCCACGTGAACGAGATCCTCAGCACGGTGCTGCTGAACTTCGTCTCCTTCCAGGTGCTCGACTACGCCGCGACCGAGGTCTGGAGCGACCCCGCCGCGGGCGTCGCCGCCACCCAGCGGGTCGGCTCGGGCGCGGAGCTGCCCACGATCGGCGGTCCGCCGGGGGTGCACGCGGGCCTGCTGCTCGCCGGGGCGGTGGCGCTGGCCACCATCGTGGTCACCCGGCGCACCTCGGCGGGCTTCGAGCTGCGCGCCGCCGGCACCAACCCGCGGGCGGCCGGGATCAACGGCATCCGCGTGGAGCGGGTCGCGGTCATCGCGCTGATCGTCGGCGGCGCCCTCGGCGGCCTCGCCGGGGCGCTGGAGGTCAGCGGCGTCCACGGCCGCGCGCTCGAGGGCATGCAGACCAACTTCCTGCTGCTCGGCATCATCATCGGGCTGATCGCCCGGGGCAGCGCCGTCTGGGTGCCGGTGGTCGCCTTCGGGATCGCGATCCTCGAGGTCGGCGCCAGTTCCATGCAGCGCACCGTCGGCGTCCCGGCGGAGATGGTCCTCATCATCGAGGCGCTGATCCTGATCTTCCTGCTGCTCTCCGACGTGATCGCCGGGCGGCTGGCGAGGAGAGTGGCATGAACGAGTTCGCGGTCCTCGCCCAGCTCACCGTCGTCGCGATGGTGCCGTACCTGCTGGCCT
>DASQTE010000470.1:0-3116 GCA_035642035.1 Blastococcus sp. | reverse complement strand
CGCGACGCGGTGGGCCAGGCGGTCGTCGACGCCGCGGACGCGCAGCATCTCGATCAGCTCGGCCAGCTCCCCCTCGGGGTTGCGCTCGAGCTCCCGGCGCTCCTTCTCCACCTCGAGGTCGAGCTGCTCGTTCTGCGTCTTCACCGAGGTGTACTCGCCGAGCGCCATGGAGATCGCACCCGCGACCAGGCTCGCCGTCCCGGCCAGCACGATCGCCCGTGGTGCTGCACCGCCGCCGCCCACGCCGGCCACCAGCGCCGTGTTGGTGACCAGCCCGTCCATCGCCCCGAAGACCGCGGCGCGCAGCCAGCCGCCCGAGACGTCGGCATGGCTGTGCTCGTGCGCCTCGGCCTCCGGAGGGGTCGTCCCCTGCGGCGAGGTCACTCGTCTCCCTCGGCGCCCAACTCCATCGGCGGCTCCACCGAGGGGACGGGGAGGGCCACGCTCGGCACGCTCACGCTGTCGGCCGCGGCCAGCTGACCGCAGGCGCCGTCGATGTCCTGGCCTCGGGTGTCGCGGACCGTGGTGGCGACCCCCGCGGCGCGCAGCCGGGCCACGAACTCGCGCTGGGCCGGCAGCGGGCTGGCGTCCCACGGACTGCCCGGCGTCGGGTTGAGCGGGATCAGGTTCACGTGGGCGAGCTTCCCAGCCAGCAGCTTGCCCAGCAGATCGGCGCGGAACGGCTGGTCGTTGACGTCGCGGATGAGCGCGTACTCGACCGAGTACCGGCGGCCGGTCTTCCGCGCGTAGGCGTCGGCGGCGTCGATGACCTCGCCGACCTTCCAGCGGGTGTTGATCGGCACCAGGGTGTCGCGCAGCTCGTCGTCCGGGGCGTGCAGGCTCACGGCGAGGGTGACGTTGCGTCCCTCGTCGGTGAGCCGGCGGATCGCCGGGACGAGGCCGACCGTCGAGACGGTCACGGAGCGCTGCGAGAGCCCGAGCCCGTGCGGGGCCGGCGTCAGCAGGGCGTCGAGGGTCTTGCGGACGCGGGCGTAGTTGGCCAGCGGCTCCCCCATGCCCATGAAGACGACGTTGGACAGCCGGCCGGGGCCGCCGTCGATCTCGCCGTTCGCCATCGCGGCCGCGGCGGCCACCGCCTGGCCGATGATCTCGGCGGCGGACAGGTTGCGGGTCAGCCCCTGCTGGCCGGTCGCGCAGAACGGGCAGGCCATCCCGCACCCGGCCTGGCTGGAGATGCACACCGTGGCGCGGTCGGGGTAGCGCATGAGCACGCTCTCCACGAGCGCGCCGTCGTGCAGCCGCCACAGCGTCTTGCGGGTCCGCCCGTTGTCGGCGGTCTGGTGCCGGACGACGGTCAGCAGCCCGGGCAGCAGCGCCTCGGTGAGCGCGTCGCGGGAGCCGGCCGGCAGGTCGGTCATCTGCGCCGGGTCGGTGACGCCGCGGAAGAAGTGCCGCGCCAGCTGGTCGGCGCGGAACGCCTGGTGGCCGAGCTCGGTGACCGCCGCACGGGCCTCCTCGCGGGTGAGGTCGGCGAGGTGGCGCGGGGGCATGCCCCGGCGGGGGGCGTCGAAGACGAGCGGGAGGGCAGTCATGGCGCCGTCCATGGTCCCACTACCGTGCGCCGGGTGACGCAGCCCGAGACGGACCTCACCCCGCCGGAGGCCCTGCTCGACAGCGTCGGGGTGGGTCCGTGGGCCGGTCCGTGGCCCACCGACGCCCGGTACGACCCCGAGCTCCTCGAGCACGGCGACCGGCGCAACGTCGTCGACCGGTACCGCTACTGGACCGTCGAGGCGATCGTCGCCGACCTCGACCGCCGCCGGCACCCGTTCCACGTCGCCATCGAGAACTGGCGGCACGACCTGAACATCGGCACGGTCGTCCGGACGGCGAACGCGTTCCTCGCCGAAGAAGTGCACATCGTCGGGAAGAGGCGCTGGAACCGGCGGGGCGCGATGGTGACCGACCGCTACCAGCACGTGCGGCACCACCCCGACGTCGGCGGGCTGGTCGACTGGGCGCGCGGGGCCGGCCTGCCCCTGCTGGCCGTGGACAACCTGCCGGGAGCCCGGCCACTGGAGACGGCCGAGCTCCCGAGGGCCTGCGTGCTGCTGTTCGGCCAGGAGGGCACCGGTCTGTCCGACGAGGCCCGGGACGCCGCGGACGGCGTCTTGTCCATCGCCCAGTTCGGGTCCACCCGGTCGATCAACGCGGGCGTGGCCGCGGGCATCGCCATGCA
The DNA here is from genome assembly GCA_035642035.1 of Blastococcus sp. Classification (GTDB taxonomy): domain Bacteria; phylum Actinomycetota; class Actinomycetes; order Mycobacteriales; family Geodermatophilaceae; genus Blastococcus_B. The sequence goes on along the minus strand of DASQTE010000470.1, from coordinate 916 downwards.
CGCCTGGATCAGGCAGCACGCCGACCTGCGCGGCTGAGGAGCCCACTCCAGGCTGCGCCTGCGCCGCGGCACCGCCAGGCTGACGCTCATGAGCCGTCTCGCCGACGTCGACCTGTCCGTGAGCCTGTCCAAGAAGGACGCCAAGGCGCAGCTCAAGGCCGCCCAGGAGCGCCTGGTCCACCTGCGGCTGCTGCTCGGCGGCCAGATCGGTCCGCGCGAGCTGGGTCCGCCGCTGCTGGTGCTCTTCGAGGGCTGGGACGCCTCCGGCAAGGGCGGGGCGATCCAGCGGCTGGTCGAGGAGCTCGACTCGCGGCACGTCCGGGTCGCCCAGTTCGCCGCGCCCACCTACGACGAGAAGCGGCACCACTTCCTCTGGCGGTTCTGGCCGGTGCTGCCCGGCTGGGGAGGCATGGCCGTGCTCGACCGCACCTGGTACGGCCGGGTGCTCGTCGAACGCGTCGAGGGGTTCGCCACCGAGGAGGCGTGGCAGCGGGCCTACGCCGAGATCGTCGACCTGGAGACGACGCTGGCCGCCGAGGGCACGATCCTGGTCAAGTTCTGGATGCACCTGTCGCCCGAGGAGCAGCTGCGGCGCTTCGAGTCGCGCCGCGACGACCCCTACCGCGCCTGGAAGCTGACCGACGAGGACTGGCGCAACCGCGAGAAGCGCCCCGCGTACGAGGCCGCCGTCGAGGACATGCTGCAGCGCACCGACCACCCCCGCGGTCCCTGGCACGTGGTCGCCGGGGACGACAAGAGATGGGCGCGGGTCGCGGTGGTCCGTACCGTGTGCGAGGCCATCGAGGCGGCCCTGGCGGAGCGGGGCATCGACGCCGATCCCCCGCTGGCACCGGCGCAGACCTGACCGGAGGCCGCGCCCTGTTCGTCCATCTCATCGAGCCCGGCGACTGGCGGG
>DASQTE010000469.1:0-5658 GCA_035642035.1 Blastococcus sp. | reverse complement strand
TGCCTCCCGGCAACGCGCCAGCTCTGCTGGACGACATGCCGCGGGTCGTGGTAAGGGCGCTGACCAGCGACAAGACGCCGCTTCAGTGACCATCCGTCACATTCGTCCCAGGCGTCCCGTCCGGGCTGGCGCGATGGGCACTCCATCGTGCAGACTGTTCTCGGAAGCCCTGCTCCGTCATTGCCGAACACAGCGCGTCACCGAATCGACTGGTCCGTAGGGGAAGACGAGACCAATCGAGTCGATGGAGGTGCCTCGTGCAGCGACGGTCTACCCAGGGTGTCGTCTTCGTGCACGCGTGCCCGAAGGCGCTCTGCCAGCACGTCGAGTGGGCGCTGGAACGCGTCGTCGGCGCGCCGGTCTCCCTGTCGTGGTCTGAGCAGCCCGCGGCGCACGGTGCCTACCGTGCCGAGGTCGCCTGGACCGGTTCGCCCGGTACCGGCGCCCGCCTCGTGGCTGCGCTGCGCGCGTGGCCGATGCTGCGCTTCGAGGTCACCGAGGAAGCCAGCCATGGCAACGACGGCGAGCGCATGTCCTACGTGCCCGGTCATGGCGTCTTCCGTGCTCCGACGAGCGCGAACGGCGACATCATGATCAGCGAGCAGCAGCTGCGTCACCTCGCGGCCACCGCGTCGTCGGCCGAGGCCTTCCGGCATGGCGTCGACGAGCTGCTCGGCGCCGCGTGGGACTCCGACCTCGAGGTCTACCGCCACGCCGGCGACGGCAGCCCGGTCACCTGGCTGCACCAGGTCGTCTAGGTCACAGGTGCGCTACGACACCGGGCTCCTACTGCCGCAGTCGTCGTAGCCTGAACCCGGTCGTCCGGGCGCCGTCGGGGAAGCGGCGTCCGGACGGCCCTTCTCGGGGCCGGGGCGGGCGCGGCGGTGCAGGCTCCACCGCGCCGAACCGTCGTCGTCCTCGCCGCCCACGGCGCGGACGAGCACCGCACCGCGCGGACGAGTGGGTGCGCAAGACCGCACCTGGCGCAGGAGGCTCGGCGCCGGGACGCGTGCCGGGCCCTCCTGCGGCCTGTCAGAGCGGGATGTTGCCGTGCGCTCCGCGCCCGGGCGGGGCAGCGGCGAGGGCGGCGACCAGCCGGCGCTTCGTCTCCGACGGCTGCACCACCTCGTCGACGACGCCGATCTGCAGGGCCCGGTTGACCCCACCGGCGATCCGCTCGTGCTCCTCGGCCAGCTGCGCGTGCAGCGCCTCCCGTTCACCCGGTGGGACGGCGGCCAGTTTCTTCCGGTGCAGGATGCCGACGGCGGCCTTCGCGCCCATGACGGCGACCTCGGCGCCGGGCCACGCGAACACCGTGGTGGCGCCCAGCGAGCGAGCGTTCATCGCGATGTAGGCGCCGCCGAACGACTTGCGGGTCACCAGCGTCACCCGCGGGACCACCGCCTCGGCGAACGCGTGCAGCAGCTTGGCCCCGCGGCGTACGACGCCGTCCCACTCCTGGCCGACTCCGGGCAGGTAGCCGGGCACGTCGACCAGCACGACCAGCGGCACCCCGAAGGCGTCGCACATCCGCACGAACCGGGCGGCCTTCTCCGCCGAGGCCGAGTCCAGGCACCCGCCCAGGCGCAGCGGGTTGTTCGCGATGACGCCGACGGTCCGCCCGGCCAGCCGGCCGAGGGTGGTGACGACGTTCGGCGCGAAGCGCGGGTGCAGCTCCAGCCCCGGTCCGTCGAGGACGCCGGCGATCAGCGGCTTCACGTCGTAGGCCCGCTGCTTCTGCTCGGGCAGCAGCGCGCTGAGGTCGACCTCGGCCTCGTTCTCGGCGGGGGCGAACGTGCCCTGGGCCGCGAGCAGGTCGACGGCCATCCGGGCGGTCTCCAGGGCGGCCGGCTCGGAGTCGGTGACCACGTGGACGACGCCGCTGCGCCGGCCGTGGGTGTCCGGGCCGCCCAGCTGCTCCTGGTCGACGACCTCGCCGGTGACCGAGCGGACGACGTCGGGACCGGTGACGAAGACGCGGCCGGCCGGGCCCATGATCACCAGGTCGGTGAGCGCCGGACCGTAGGCGGCGCCACCGGCGGCCGGGCCGAGGACGACGGAGATCTGCGGGATCCGCCCCGACGCCCGCACCATCGCCGCGAACACCTCGCCGACCGCGTGCAGGGCGGTGACGCCCTCGGCCAGGCGCGCGCCGCCGGAGTGCCAGATGCCCACAGAGGGCACCCGCTCGCGCAGCGCGGTGTCGATCGCGTCGACGATGTGCCGGCAGCCGTCGACACCCATGGCGCCGCCCATCACCGTGGCGTCGGTGCAGAAGGCGACCACCGGGCTGCCGCTCACCGTTCCCCGGGCGGCCAGCACGCCCGAGGTGTCGCGGGCGGCGAGCAGCTCCATCGAGCCGTTATCGAAGAACCGCTGGAGGCGGTCCTCGGGATCACGCGGGTCGGGGGTGGGGAGGACGGGTGCGGCCTGGACGGTGGTCACGAAGACTCCTCGCTGCGGGGAATCGCTCAGGGCGTGGTGAAGACCAGCGCGATGTTGTGGCCGCCGAAGCCGAACGAGTCGTTGACGGCGGCGGTGAGCGTGGTGCGCCGGGGCTCGTGGCGCACGATGTCGAGCGCCTGGACGGCCGCGTCGTCGTCGGGGTTCTCGAGGTTGGCGGTCGCGGGCACGATCTGCTCGCGGAGCGCGAGGATCGTGAAGACGGACTCCAGGGCACCCGCGGCACCGAGCAGATGACCGGTCTGGCTCTTGGTGGCGCTGACCAGGACGTGGTCGCCAAGGGAGGAGCGGATGGCCGCGGCCTCGGCTGTGTCGCCCACCGGGGTGGAGGTGGCGTGGGCGTTCACGTGGCCGATGTCCTCCTTGCTCAGGCCGGCGTCGCGGAGCGCCGCCGCGATGGCCCGGCCGGCCCCCTCGCCCTCGGGGTGCGGCGCCACCAGGTCGTAGCCGTCGGCGGTCGCACCGGCGCCGGCGAGCCGCGCGTGGACGCGGGCGCCCCGCGCCTTGGCGGCGTCGGCCCGCTCGAGCACGACGCAGGCCGCGCCCTCGCCCAGGACGAACCCGTCCCGGGCCTTGTCGAACGGCCGCGAGGCGCGCTCGGGCTCGTCGTTGCGGGTGGACATCGCGCGCATCGCGGCGAAGCCGGCCATCGGCAGCGGGTGCACGCAGGCCTCGGTGCCGCCGACCAGGACGACGTCGGCGCGGTCGAAGCGCAGCAGGTCCAGCCCCCAGCGGATCGCCTCGGCGCCGGACGCGCAGGCGCTGACCGGCGCGTGGACGCCGCCCTTCGCGCCGATCGCGAGCCCGACGGCTGCCGCGGGGCCGTTCGGCATCAGCATCGGGATGGTGAAGGGGGAGACCCGCTTCGGGCCCTTCTGCTCCAGGACGTCGTCCTGGCCGAGGAGGGTGAGGGCGCCACCGATGCCGGTGCCGATCACCACGGCCACCCGCTCGGCGGGGACGCCGGCGTCGGCGGCCCCGGAGTCGCGCCAGGCCTCCTCCGCGGCGATGACGGCGACCTGCTGGCTGCGGTCGAGGCGGCGGGCACGGACGCGGTCGATCTGGTCGACCGGGTCGACGGCCAGCCGCGCGACCAGCTGGGCCGGGTAGTCCTTGATCCAGTCGTCGGTGATCCGGCTGACCCCCGACCGCCCGGCGAGCAGGGCGTCCCAGGTGCTGGCGACGTCGCCGCCCAGAGGCGTGGTGGCACCCAGTCCGGTGACGACGACGTCGGTGACGGGCGTGCTCATGACGATTCCTCCTGGTGATGCGGCCGGCCGGCCGGGGTGCCGGCCCCCCGCCGCGGACGTGCGAGCGGTGGGGGGCAGGGGGACTTCGACTTCTACTGGTTCTTCTCGATGTAGCTGATCGCGTCGCCGACGGTCTTGATGTTGCCCAGCTCGTCGTCGGGGATCGCGACGCCGAACTTGTCCTCGACCGCGGTGGCGATCTCGACCATCGACAGCGAGTCGACGTCCAGGTCATCGGTGAAGGACTTCTCCGGGGTGGCGTCGGCGGGCGTCACACCGGCGACCTCCTCCAGGATCTCGGCCAGACCGGACTGGATCTCCTGGGTGCTGCTCACTTTGTCTCCTCGCTGGCGCTCGTCGGCTGCGTTCGCATCGCTGCTGTGCTCATTGGTTCGCTCGCAAGCTCACTCACCCGGGGCGGGTCCTCTCTCTCGGATGGGGCGGGGGGTACCCGCCGTCGTCCGGGACGCGGTGTCCCGGGGATCAGGGGTGGTGGCGCTCACGGCAGGACGAGCACCTGGCCGGCGAAGGTGAGCCCGGCGCCGTAGCCGAGCACGAGGGCGAGGTCACCGGACTTCGCCTCACCCGACTCGACGAGCGCGGTCAGCGCCAGCGGGACCGAGGCGGCCGAGGTGTTGCCCGACTGGACGATGTCGCGGGCGACCACGGTGGTCTCGGGGAAGCCGAGCCGCTTCGTCATCGACTCGATGATGCGGAGGTTGGCCTGGTGGGGCGCGAAGACGTCGATGTCGGCCGGGCCGACGCCCGCCTTCTCCATCGCCTCGACCAGGGTCGCGGTGAGCTTGGTCGTCGCCCACCGGTAGACCGCCTGGCCGGCCATGGTCATGGTCGAGCGGCCCGCGGCGATCTCGATGGCGCTGTACTGGTCGCCGTCGCTGCCCCAGGCGACCGGTCCGATGCCCGGCTCGTCGGAGGCGCCGACCACGGCGGCGCCCGCGCCGTCGGCGAAGATCACCGCGGTCGAGCGGTCGGTCTGGTCGGTGACGTCGCTGAGCCTCTCGACCCCGACGACCAGCGCGTTGCGCGAGGAGCCGGCCCGGATGTTGTCGCTGGCCACGCCGAGCGCGTAGCAGAACCCGGCGCACCCGGCGTTGAGGTCGAACGAGCCCGGCCGGGGGACGCCGAGGCGGTGCGCCACCTGCGGACCGATGCCGGGGATGGGGACCCGCAGGCTCGCGCTGGCCACGATGACCAGGTCGATCTCGTCGGGGGCCAGGCCGCTGGCCGCGATCGCCTTGCCGCCGGCGGCGACGGCCATCTCGACGAGGGTCTCGTCCTCGGAGGCCCACCGGCGCTCGGCGATGCCGACCCGGGTCTGGATCCACTCGTCGCTGGTGTCCATCACCTGGGCGAGGTCGTCGTTGGTGATCCGGCGGCGGGGCCGGTAGGCGCCGAGGCCGAGGATGCGAGCGCCGGCGGCACCCGTGGGGAGCTGGATGCTCATTCCGAGACCTCCGGGTAGAGACGCGCGATCGGGTCGCCGGCGTCGACGAGGTCGCCCTCGTGGACGAGCCACTCGGCCAGTACCCCGTCGTAGCCGGCTGAGACGTTGACCTCCTCGCGACGGCTGCGGATGCGGCCGAGCGGGGTTCCGGCGGGGAGGTGGGTGCCCTCGGCGACCTCGGCCGGGGAGACGGTGCCGCGGACGGGGGAGACGACGACCCGCCAGTCGGGGAAGTGCTCGGCCTCGGCGCGGCCCCGCTCGGCGGCGATGAGCTCGCGGGCGCGGTCGAGGTCCGCCGGGCTGGTCAGCGCGACGATCTCGATGCCGGCGCCCTTCCACTCGCGCTTGGCGAGTCCGGCCAGCGCGCCGGCGGGCGGCAGCTCGAGCACGGCGGTGACGCCCAGCTCGCGCATCGTGGCCAGGCAGGCGTCGAAGCGCACCGGGTTCGTGACCTGGCTGACCAGCCGGGACAGCGCCTCT
>DASQTE010000468.1:0-5374 GCA_035642035.1 Blastococcus sp. | reverse complement strand
CACCTGCGCGTCGGCGGCCTCGACCTTCGGCGCCAGGCTCACGCCCTCGGCCGGCTGCGGCTCGGCCACGAGGCTGCCGGCGGCGATGCCGTCCAGGGTCGCCACGAGCAGTGACGCGCCGCTGACCGCGAGCCTGCCCAGGAGGTCGCCGGCGGTGTCCCGCGGCGCGATGGCCTCGGTCACCGTGCCGTAGACCGGGCCGGTGTCCAGACCCGCCTCCAGCAGGAAGGTCGAGGCGCCGGTGACCTCGTCGCCGGCCATGATGGCGTGCTGCACGGGTGCTGCTCCCCGCCAGGCGGGGAGCAGCGAGAAGTGCAGGTTGACCCAGCCGTGCCGCGGCAGGTCGAGCGCGGCCTGCGGCACGAGCGCGCCGTAGGCCACCACGGGGGCGCAGTCGACGGCGAGGACGGCCAGCTGCTCGAGGAACTCCGGCTCGCGCGGCGAACGGGGCTGCAGGACCGGCACGCCGGCGGCGTCGGCGCGCTCGGCGACGGGCGACCGGCTCACCTTCCGGCCGCGTCCGGAGCGGGCGTCGGGACGGGTGAGGACGGCGACGACCTCGTGGTCGGAGGCGAGCAGCGCCTCCAGCGACGGGACGGCGGGCGCCGGCGTACCGGCGAACAGGAGCCTCAGTGCGGGCTCACCTTCACGACCGGCGGCGGAGCCGGCAGGTAGGCGGCCATGCCCGTCCACTCGGCCGCCTCGAGCTCGGCAAGAGCCGCGGCACGGGCGTCCGGGTCGAGCCGGTCGACGAACAGCACGCCGTCGAGGTGGTCGGTCTCGTGCTGGATGGCGCGGGCGAGCATCTCCGAGCCCTCCACGCGGACCGGGTCGCCGTGCATGTTCCAGCCGGTGGCGACCACGTGCAGGTGCCGGCGGCAGTCCCACCGGTAGCCCGGGATGGACAGGCAGCCCTCGGGGCCGTCCTCGGTCTCCTCGCCCACCGCGGCCACGTCCGGGTTGACCAGGTGGCCGATCTCGCCGTCGACGTACCAGGTGAACACGCGCAGGCCCACGCCGATCTGCGGGGCGGCGAGCCCGGCGCCCCCGGCGGCGAACATGGTCTCGGTCAGGTCGTCGACGAGCCTGCGCAGCTCCCGGTCGAAGTCGACGACCGGCGCGGCGGGGGTGGTCAGCACCGGGTCGCCGAACAGCCGGATGGGGGTCACGCTCACCCGGCGATCCTAAGCGGCGCCAAGTTGATCATCGCCTCCGTGCACGGGACACGGTCCGACATGCCGTGGGAACGCGCACGGAGCCGATGATCAGCCGGCGGGGGCTCGATCACACCAGGTCGAGCGGGTCCAGCTGCACGCGGACGTGCTCCGGGGCCTTCTTGGCGCTCCGCACGCCCTGCACCTCCGCCAGCGCGTGCGCGAGCACCCCGCCCTCCGTGCGCGGGACCCGCACGAGGTAGCGCTCGCGCTCCCCCTCCTGCCCCGGCCGCGGACGCTCCGGGACCGGCCCCAGCAGGTCGGCGTCCCCGGGCAGCCGCAGCGCCTCGAGGAACTCGGCCAGGGCCGCCGGCGAGCCGGACAGGGAGGCCATCCGGGTGACGGGCGGGAAGCCCAGCTCGCGACGGTCCTCGAGCTCGCGCCCGGCCAGCCATGCCGGGTCCCAGCGCACCAGCGCCTGGACGACGGGGTGGGTCGCATCAGCAGCGACGACCACCAGCCCACCGTCCGACGCCGGCCGCACCAGGGTCGCGGCGTTCATCCACCGGCGCAGCGTCTCCTCGCCCGCCCGCAGGTCGGCCCGGCCGAGCAGGGCCCAGGAGTCCAGCAGCAGCGCCGCGCCGTAGCCGCCCTCGGCGACCGGCTCGGCCCCCGGCGTCGCGACGACCAGCACCGGCCCGCCGGGCACCGTGGCGAGGACGCCCGAGGTGCTGCCGGAGGTGCGCACCGCCGCGCCGGGAAAGGACCGGGCCAGCTCCTCCGCCGTGCGGGACTCCCCCACGACGGACGCCCGCAGCTTGGTGCCGTGGCAGTGCGGGCAGTCGAAGGTGGCGGCCGGGCGGGCGCACCACCGGCAGGCCGGGATGCGGGCGCCACCGGGACCGGGGCGCGGCGAGATGCCGAGCGGCCCGGCGCAGTGGGCGCACCGGGCGGGCGCCCGGCACCGCGCGCACGCCAGGGACGGGACGTAGCCGCGCCGGGGCACCTGCACGAGGACCGGCGCCCCGGCGGCCAGCGCCTTGCGGGCCGCCTCGTGCGCCAGCGACGGCAGCCGGGCCGAGCGGGCCGCCGGGTCGCGCGCCAGCTCGAAGTCCTCGCCCAGCGCCTGCACCCGCGGCGCGGCGGAGCGCAGGACGGCACGGTCGGCGACCAGCTCGTGCGCCCAGCCGGACTCCACGAGCAGGGCGGCCTCGGCGGTGCGCGACGTCCCGGCGACGACCGCGGCGCAGTTGTCCAGCCAGGCCCGCTGCACGAGGACGTCACGCGCGTGCGGGTAGGGCGCGTGCTCGTCGGAGTGCAGGTCGTCGCCGTCGTCCCAGACCACCACCAGGCCGAGGTCGCGGACCGGCGCGAACATCGCGGCCCGGGTGCCCAGGACCACCTGGGCCGCTCCCCGCGACGCGGCGAGGAACCGCCGGTAGCGCTTCTCGGGCGAATCCCCGGCCCGCAGCACCGTGTACGAGTGCTCCGGGAGCAGGCGGGCGGCCGCGACCTCGAGCCGGTCGAGGTCCTTGCCGTCGGGGACCACGACCAGCGCCCCGCGCCGGCCGGACAGCGCCGCGCGGCACAGCTCGACCAGCCGGGTGGGCCAGTCCTCGCCGGGGAGCGCCGTCCAGACCGCGCGGGCGGGTCTCCCCTCCGCCAGCGCGTCGAGGAGGGCGGGCCCCGCCTGGTACCGGGCGAAGCCCGCCGGGTCCGGGGGGCCGGGCAGCGACTCCGGCGTCGGGGTCGGCTTCTTCTCGGCGGCCGCCCGACGCGGCGGCACGGCCAGGCGCAGGACGTCGCTCATGGTGCCGGCGTACCGGTCGGCGATCGTCCGCAGCAGCCGGGCCACCTGCGGGGTGAGCACCGGCTCGCCCGACGGCACGTGCGCGAGCGGCATCAGCTTGCCGGTGAAACCGGTGGTCTCCCCGAGCTCCAGGACGAACCCGTCGACCAGTTGGCCGCTGAACCGCACGCGGACCCGGCAGCCGGCCTGCACGGTGTCGGCGAGCTTCTCCGGGACGGCGTAGTCGAACGGGCGGTCGAGGTGCGCGAGGGGCACGTCGACGACGACCCGGGCCACCTGCGGGCGGCCCGGGTCGTCGGGTGGAGCGGGGGTGTTCAGCGTGGTTAGGCGCCCACGGCCGCGCGGAGCGCGTCGACGCGGTCCAGCCGCTCCCAGGGGAGCTCGACGTCGGTGCGGCCGAAGTGCCCGTAGGCGGCCGTCGGCGCGTAGATCGGCCGCAGGAGGTCCAGGTCGCGGACGATCGCGCCCGGCCGGAGGTCGAAGACCGCGCTGATCGCCTTCTCCAGCGCGTCCTCGGGCACCGTGCTGGTGCCGAAGGTCTCGACGAACAGGCCGACCGGGTGGGCGGTGCCGATCGCGTAGGCGACCTGGACCTCGCAGCGGCGGGCGAGCCCGGCGGCGACGACGTTCTTGGCCACCCAGCGCATCGCGTAGGCGCCCGAGCGGTCGACCTTCGACGGGTCCTTGCCGGAGAAGGCGCCGCCGCCGTGCCGGGCCATGCCGCCGTAGGTGTCGACGATGATCTTGCGTCCGGTCAGCCCGGCGTCGCCCATGGGGCCGCCGATGACGAACTTGCCGGTCGGGTTCACCAGCAGCCGGTAGCCGTCGGTGGGCAGGCCGAGCGCGGCCAGCTCCGGCTCGACGACGAGCTCCTGGATGTCGGGGATCAGCAGCTGCTCGATCGAGATGTCCTCGGCGTGCTGCGAGGAGACCACGACCGTGTCGACGGCGACCGGCTGGTCGTCCTCGTAGACGACAGTGACCTGGGTCTTGCCGTCCGGGCGCAGGTAGGGCACCGAACCGTCCTTGCGGACGGCCGACAGCCGGCGGGCCAGGCGGTGGGCCAGCGCGATGGGCAGCGGCATGAGCTCGGGGGTCTCGTCGGTCGCGTAACCGAACATCAGGCCCTGGTCGCCCGCGCCCTGGCGCTCGATCTCGTCCTCGGAGGAGCCGGAGGTCCGCGCCTCGTAGCCGGTGTCGACGCCCTGGGCGATGTCGGGCGACTGCGCGCCGATGGAGACGCTGACGCCGCAGGACGCGCCGTCGAAGCCCTTGCGCGAGGAGTCGTAGCCGATGCGCAGGACCGTGTCGCGCACGATCGAGGCGATGTCGACGTAGCCGGCGGTGGTCACCTCACCGGCGATGTGCACCTGGCCCGTGGTGATCATGGTCTCGACCGCCACCCGGCTGCGCGGGTCCTGCGCCAGCATGGCGTCGAGGATCGAGTCGCTGATCTGGTCGGCGATCTTGTCCGGGTGGCCCTCGGTGACCGACTCGGAGGTGAAGAGACGGCGTGGCACTCGGCACTCCCTAACGTGGTGGTCAAGTCGACGAACCGTTCGGAGCACGGCCCGGGCGGAACGCTACCGGCTGGGGCGGACGCGGTTGCGCCCACCCGATGCGCTCATCGTGGGGGGACGTCCGGCAGCCGCGGTGCGACGGCCGCCCAGATGCCCGAGGCGACGGCGTCCTTGGTGCCGCGCGGCACCTCGGTGGCCGACCCGTCGGCGGCGAGCACCACGACGCTGTTGTCCGGCCGGCCGAACACCTGACCGGCCGAGACGTCGTTGACCACGAGCAGGTCGCAGCCTTTGCGCGCCAGCTTGGCCCGCGCGTGGGCCAGCACGTCGCCGTCGTCGTCACCGGTCTCGGCGGCGAAGCCGACGACCAGCTGGCCGGCCGGGCGGGCGCCCACGAGCTCGGCCAGGACGTCGGGGTTGCGCACCAGGGCCACCGAGTCCGGTTCGCTCGCCGAGCCCTTCTTCAGCTTGGCGCCCGCGACCGTCGCCGGCCGGAAGTCGGCGACCGCCGCGGACATCACGACGACGTCGGCCTCCTTGGCCTCGGCGTGCATCGCGGTCCGCAGCTCCTCGGCCGTGCCGACGGGGACCACGCGCACGCCGAAGGGGGGCGGCAGGTCGACGTTGGCCGCGACCAGGACGACCTCCGCACCGCGGGCCGCGGCGACCCGGGCCAGGGCGAAGCCCTGCTTGCCCGAGGACCGGTTGCCCAGATAGCGGACCGGGTCCAGCGGCTCGCGGGTGCCGCCGGCGCTGATGACCACGCGCCGGCCGGTGAGGTCCTGCGCCAGCGCGTCCGCACCGTGCTCGAGGACGACCGTGGCCAGCGCCGCGATGTCGGCGGGCTCGGGGAGGCGGCCGGGGCCCGAGTCGGGGCCGGTGAGGCGGCC
>DASQTE010000467.1:0-2312 GCA_035642035.1 Blastococcus sp. | reverse complement strand
GCTCCCGCCGGCCGGCTCCACGGCCGTCCTCCCGCACGAGGACACGTACCCGCCCGCCGTCGAGGGACGGAGGGCCCTGCTCGCGGCGACGGCGACCGACCTCGAGCCGATCGTCCTGGCCCACGACCCGGAACCGGAGGTGTCGGCCCTGACCGACGAGGTCCGGGCCGGCGACCCGACGCTGACCGTGCAGGACACCGACGGGGTGGCCCACCGGCTGTGGCGGGTGACCGACGGGCGGCTGGTCGAGCGGATCACCGGCGCGCTCGCCCGGACCGAGGCGGTCATCGCCGACGGGCACCACCGGTTCGCCGCCGCCCGCGCCAACCAGCGGAACGCGTCCCCGGCCGGCGGCGACCGCGTGCTGGCTCTGCTGACGCCCATGGGGCCCGGTGGTCTCCGGGTCGACCCCATCCACCGGGTCCTCCCCGAGCTGGACCTGGACACGGCCGTCCTCACCGCGGCGGCCGGCTTCACGGTGACCGACATCGCCGCGACGGGCGGCGTCGGCGAGGCGATCCGCGCGTGGATGGCCGGCCCGGCGGAGGGCGGGTTCCTGGTGACCGACGGCAGGCGGCTGGTCCACTTGTCCGACCCGTCGGCGGGGGTGCGGGCCGACGTCCCGTCCGAGGCTCCTCCTGCGTGGCAACGACTCGACGTGGTCCTCGCCCACCACGGACTCCTCGACGGGCTCTGGCACCGGCCGGACGACCCGGACTCGGTGCTCATCGCGCACAGCGTCGAGGAGGCACTGCGGCTGGCGGGTGATCGCGCCGGCGTGGCGCTGCTGCTCCGGGCGCCGTCGCCCGGTGACGTGGCCGCGGTCGCGAGGGCCGGCGCGCGCATGCCACGGAAGTCCACGCTCTTCGTGCCGAAGCCCCGCACGGGTCTGGTGCTGCGCCCCCTCGCGGACTGATCGCCGGTCCGGGCTCACGCCGTCCGCTCCGCCGAGCCGGACGAGGACCGCGGGACCTTCCGGCCCTTGCGGCAGTTCACCTCGCAGACCGACGCCGTCCCGTTGCCGGTGCGCCAGAACCGGCGCTGCAACGCACCCTCGACCTCCACGACGTCACCGGGCTGCCAGAGGGCGGCCCGGCGCTGCAGCCCACGGTCGTAGGTGATGCACGTCAGCACGTCGACCGACTGGCCCCGGGCCCGAGGTTCGGGCCGGCGCACCACCAGCCGGAACGTCAGCAGCGGGTCACCGCTGGGGAGGGTCCGAATCTCCGCCGGGGCCGACATCCGCCCGCGGAGCACCACGTCGTTCCGGTCGATCACAGCCACGCTCATGGTCCGAGCCTGCTGGGCCGACGTGCCCGGCCCCAGCGCCCGGCGACATCTGTGGACGCCGCCGGGCGATGTGGACGACGGACCACCGGCTGTCGGAGGTCAGTGCGTGTCGGCGCTGTCCCCCGCTGCGTCCTCGGCCGACGGCGGGTCGGTCTCGCCGAGGAGCTGGGCGACCTCGGCCTCGACGTCGTCGTCGAAGCTGCGGCCCAGGCCGTGGTCGTCCTCGGGCAGCTGCTCGACGACCTCGGGCGGGGTCGGGGCGACGGTCGGCTCGGGTTCGTCCGCCCCGTCGCCGGCCTCGTCGACGTCGTCCAGGGGGTCCTCGAGATCGGTGAACTCGATGCCCAGGCGCTCGACCGCCCCGGTGATGTCCTCCGGGTCGGCCGCGGCGATGGCGACCAGCCAGTCCATGGCCCGGTCGTCCTCCTTCTGCGTCACCAGGAGATCGGCGTAGGCCGAGGCCAGGCGCAAGCGAGCCGTGTCCCCGGTCTGCAGGGACGCCGGCTCCAGCGGGCTGCCGAGCGCGCCCTCCAGGACGAGTCGGGCGGCCGCGTCCTCACCGAGGTCGAGGCGGGCGCCGGACTCGACGATGCGCAGCTCCGCAGTCTCCTCCGCGTCCGGTGCGTCGGCCAGCGCCTCGGCCACCAGCCGGAGGGCCACCTCGGGGCGTCCCAGCGCCCGCTCGCAGTCGGCGAGGACCGCGCGGTAGCTGTCGTCCCCGCTCATCCGGCGGTAGGCGCGCAGTTCGCGGGCCGCCTCGGCGTAGTCCTCCGCGTGATAGGCGGCTACGCCGACGGCCTCGCGGACCACAGCCACGCGGGACGCGCGGTCGCGGGCTGCACGGGCGTGCGCGAGCGACGCACTCGGGTCCTCCTCGAGCAGTGTCCCGGCGGCGACGAGGTGACCGGCCACCCGCTCGACGTTGCGGGGGTCCAGCCCCCTCAAGGCGCTGCGCACGGCGGGATCGAGGTCGCGGACGTCGACCCAACCCGGGATGTCCGGGCCCGGGGGAAGCGGCGGAC
>DASQTE010000466.1:0-12852 GCA_035642035.1 Blastococcus sp. | reverse complement strand
AGCGAATTGCTGGAGAGACCATGATCGAACCGAGCGTCCTCTCGGTCGAGCCGTGGGCCGTCGCCGAGCCGTCGCTGCTACTCGATCGATTGGCGCAGACCGAGACGATCTTCGCCCTGTCGAACGGGCACATCGGGCTGCGGGGCAACCTGGACGAGGGCGACCCCCACGGTCTGCCCGGGACCTACCTCAACTCGGTGTACGCGCTGCGGCCGATGTCGTACTCGGAGACCGGCTACGGGTACCCGGAGTCGGGGCAGACCATCGTCAACGTCACCAACGGCAAGCTGATGAGGCTGCTGGTCGACGACGAGCCGTTCGACGTCCGCTACGGCACGCTGCTCACGCACCGGCGCACCCTCGACCTGCGGGAGGGGACGCTGCACCGGGAGGTGGAGTGGTCCTCGCCCGCCGGTGACCGGGTGCGGATCGACTCGACGCGGCTGGTGTCGCTGACCCAGCGGGCGGTGGCGGCCATCTGCTACGAGGTCACGCCCGTCGACGGCTCGCTGCGGGTCGTCGTGCAGTCCGAGCTGGTGGCCAACGAGGAGCTGCCCGATCTCGGCCGCGACCCCCGCACCGCGGCGGCGCTGGAGCGGCCGCTGATCGCCGAGGACCACACCGTCAGCGGCACCGAGGCGACCATGGTCCACCGCACGGAGCACAGCGGCCTGCGGGTGGTGGCGGGCATGCGCCACATGATCGACGGCCCGCCCAACACCGACCTCGACCTGTGGGGCTCGGACGACGTGTGCCGGCTCACGATCGCCACCCGGGTGGGCGAGGGGGAGACGCTGCGCATCGTGAAGTACCTCTCCTACGGCTGGTCGAGCCAGCGGACCCGGCCGGCGCTCCAGGACCAGGTGGTGGCGGCTCTGGCCGCGGCCCGGCTCACCGGGTGGGACGGGCTGGTGGCCGAGCAGCGCGGCTACCTGGACGAGTTCTGGGAGCACGGCGACGTCGAGCTGGAGGGCGACGCCGAGGTCCAGCAGGCCGTGCGCGTGGCCATGTTCCACATCCTGCAGGCCGGAGCCCGGGCCGAGCAGCGGCCCATCCCCAGCAAGGGCCTCACCGGCCCCGGCTACGACGGCCACACCTTCTGGGACACCGAGACCTACGTCCTGCCGGTGCTCACCTATACCGCGCCGCACGCCGTCCGGGACGCCCTGCGGTGGCGGCACTCGACGCTGGACATGGCCCGCGAGCGGGCCCGGGTGCTCGGCCGGCGGGGCGCCGCGTTCCCGTGGCGGACCATCCGGGGCGAGGAGACGTCCGGGTACTGGCCGGCCGGGACGGCGGCCTTCCACATCAACGCCGACATCGCCGACGCCGTCGTCCGCTACTTCAACGCCACCCTGGACGACGACTTCGACCGCGACTTCGGCGCCGAGCTGCTGATCGAGACCGCGCGGCTGTGGGCGTCGCTGGGCCACTTCGACCCGGAGCACGGGTTCCGCATCGACGGCGTCACCGGGCCCGACGAGTACACCGCCGTCGTGGACAACAACGTCTACACGAACCTCATGGCGCAGCGGAACCTGCGCGAGGCGGCCGAGGCGGTCAAGCGCCAGCCCGACGTGGCCGGCCGGCTCGACGTGGCGTCCGAGGAGGTGGACACCTGGCTGCGGGCGGCCTCGCTCATGGCGGTGCCCTACGACACCCAGCGCGGCGTGCACATGCAGTCCGACGCCTTCACCCACCACGAGGAGTGGGACTTCGCGAACACGCCGCGGGAGAACTACCCGCTCCTGCTGCACTACCCCTACTTCGAGATCTACCGGAAGCAGGTCGTGAAGCAGGCCGACCTGGTCATGGCGCTGCACCTGCGCGGGGACGCGTTCACGCTCGAGGAGAAGACCGCGAACTTCGCCTACTACGAGGAGCGGACGACGCGGGACTCCTCCCTGTCGGCGAGCCAGCAGGCCGTCGTCGCGGCCGAGACCGGGCACCTGCAGCTGGCCTACGACTACTGGGCCGAGGCAGCGCTGACCGACCTGCAGAACCTGCACCACAACTCCGGGCACGGCCTGCACATCGCGTCGCTCGCCGGGGGCTGGA
Source organism: Blastococcus sp. (assembly GCA_035642035.1). GTDB lineage: Bacteria > Actinomycetota > Actinomycetes > Mycobacteriales > Geodermatophilaceae > Blastococcus_B. The sequence continues at coordinate 10,794 of DASQTE010000466.1, read as the reverse complement.
CGGTGGCGGTGGCCGGGTTCGGCGGCCTGCGCGACCACAACGGGGAGCTGACATTCGGCCCCCGGCTGCCCGAGCGCATCACGCGGATGCGGTTCCGCGTCGTCTACCGGGGGCGCAAGCTCACCGTCACGGTGACCCACGAGAACGCCACGTACCGGCTGGTGGAGGGCGAGCCGCTCGACATCCGCCACCACGGCCGGCAGATCACCGTGGACCACCACGACGTGGTGCTCGACATCCCGCCGGCACCGAAGGTGGACCCGGTCGGGCAACCGCTCGGGTGCGAGCCGCGCCGCCGGGCACGCGCCGCCCCGCCGCGGGAGCGCGCGTCGGCGAAGGACTCCGCCACGCTCAGGTGAGCAGCCAGCGGGTGCCCAGGACGAGTGCCCCGACGTCGACCAGCAGGAAGACGCCCACCCAGAACAGCGCCGGGAACGGTGTCAGGGAGGCGAGCTGGTCGGCGTCGGAGTCCGGTGCGCGCCGCCGCCGTCGGGAGCTCTGCAGCTCGAGGACCGTCCGAGGGGCGGCGAGGAGCAGGAACCAGGTCGCGACCGCGGCGAACACCGCCTGACCGTCGGGCGGCAGCCACCAGGTGGCCGCGAAGACGACCGCCCCGGTCACGAGGACCGACCACAGGCCGTACCAGTTGCGGATCTGCACCAGGAGGAGCGCCAGCAGCCCGAGCAGCGCCCAGAGCAGGCCGATCGCGTGCCCCGCGGCGAGCAGGGCCGCCGCCCCGAGCCCGAACAGCGCCGGGCCGGTGTAGCCCGCGGCGCAGGTGAGGACCATCCCGATGCCGGTGGGCCGGCCGGCGGAGACGGTCAGGCCGGAGGTGTCCGAGTGCAGCCGGATGCCCGAGAGCCGGCGGCCGGCCGCGAGCGCGACCAGCCCGTGCGCCCCCTCGTGGGCGATCGTCACCGCGTGGCGGCTGGCCCGCCAGAGGGAGGGGACCAGGACCAGCACGGCAGCGGCGGCGAGGGTCGCCAGGAGGACGCCGACGGAGAGGTCGGGGACGGTGGCGGTGACGCGGGCCCAGAACCGGCTGATCACCTCCACGTCCCGAGTCAACCGCACGGACCTGGACGGGCCCGGGGGACGGCGGGGGCGTGTCGGCGGCCGGGTTGCGGTGATCCTCACAGGTCCCGGGGGCGACGGCGGGCCCCCCAGCCGGGATCCTGGGATCCATGAGCGCGCCTTCCCCCGTCCTCGCCGAGGACCTGCCGGTCACCGTGTCCTTCACCCGGCGCGCCGATCCCGGTCACGCGCGGGAGATGACCGCCTGGATCCGGGCGGGGCTGAGCATGGCCGAGGGCTTCCCCGGTTTCCTCGGCGGTGGCTGGGTCCGGCCGCGGGGCGAGTCCGACGAGTGGCACATGCTGTGCCGCTTCGCCGACCAGCGCTCCCTGGCCGCCTGGGACTCCTCGCCCGAGCGGCAGTGGTGGCTGCGCTCGGCGCAGGGGCTGGCCGAGGTGACGCGCACCGAGCGGCGCACCGGCATCGAGGGCTGGTTCGACTCCCCGGTCGCGGCCGAGGTGAGCGGGCCGACGGCGCGCCCGGCGCCGCCCCGCTGGAAGCAGGCCACGACGATCTGGCTGGTGTTCTTCCCGCTGAACCTGCTGGCCACGGTCACGCTGGGCCGCCTGCTGGACGACGTCCCGGTGGCTCTGCGGGTGGCGGTCGTGACCCTGGCGCTCACCCCGGTCATGACCTACCTGCTCCTGCCGTGGATCACGGCGCGGCTGGACTGGTGGCTGCACGGACGGCGGTTCCGGGACCGCCGATAGCCGGTCGCCCGCCGGGGGAGGGGAGTGCCACCATCCACGGTGTGGACCTGCTCTCCTCGCTGCCGGCGTTCGTGCTGGCGGTGCTGCTGATCTCCGCCTCGCCCGGACCGGCCATGGCGCTGATCTTCCGCCGCGCCGCCCTCCGCGGGCTCGGGGGTGCCGTGCCGACGGTGCTCGGGCTCGAGGCCGGGCTGTACGTGTGGGCGCTGTTCGCCGGCGCGGGGTTCGCGGCGCTGGTGGCCGCGTCCGAGGTGGCCTACCTCGTGCTGCGGGTCGTCGGCGCCGCCGTGCTGTTCGTGCTGGGCTACCGGGCGCTGCGGGCCGCCTGGCAGGGGAGAGGGAGCGGGGCCGCGCCCGAACCGGCACCGTCCGCCGGACGGCGCCGCTGGTGGGGCGCCTTCGGCGAGGGCGTCGTCGTCCAGCTGGCGAACCCGAAGGCCGCCGTATTCATGATCGCCTTCTACCCGCAGTTCGTGCCGGCCGACGGGCCGGTCTTCGCGACGACAGCGGTGCTCGGGCTGCTGCAGATCACCCTGGAGACGGTGCTCTACCTGGCGCTCGCGGCCGGTGTGGCCCGGGCGGGTGCGTGGTTCCGCCGGCCTCGGATCAGGGCCCGGCTGGAGGCGGTCAGCGGCTCGGTCCTGGTGGCGCTGGGTCTGCGCGTCGCACTCTCCGGCCGCTAGTCAGTTGCCGGGCTTGACCGCCTTGCCGCGCTCCTGCTCGGCGTCGTCGGCCTCGTAGGCGCCGGGGACGGCTGTCGGACCTCCGTCGTCCTCACCGGGGGCGACCGGCGTGGCGGTCAGGTCGTCCGGTCCGGTCGACGGCGTGCCCGCCGGCTCGCCGCGTTCATCGGTGTCTGGGTGCTCCTCGGCCATGGATGGTCGCTAACCCGCGACGGCGCCCCGAAACGCCGCGTGACGAAACCCGGGTCCGGGTCGGGGCGCGATCAGAGCTGCTGGGTCAGGTTGACGACGTTGCCGTCCGGGTCCTTGATGTGGGCGACCCGCTGACCCCACGGCATGTCGTTGGCGCCGCTGGTCGCCGTCCCCCCGAGGCCCTCGACCTGCGGCAGCAGCGCGTCGACGTCGGGCACCTCGATGCTCAGCAGCATCCGACCGGGATCGCCGGGAGAGACGCCGTCGTCCGCGGACAGGCCCAGCTCCGAGCCGCCGAGCTCCAGGCCGACGTAGAAGACCGGGCCGTCCTCGGGGAACCGCATGACCTCCGTGGCACCGAGCAGGCCGGTGTAGAAGCCGAGCAGTCGCTCGAGGTCGGCGGAGACGATGATCGGTCGGATGGTCACGGGCACGGGGACTCCGGGGTGCGTCGGTGGTGGGCAGTCGACGGTCATGACCGCGCGGGGCCGGCGAACTGAGCGGTCAGGGACCGGTCAGCAGCCAGCGGGCGAACGCGGCCCCCTCGTCGACCTCCACCATCCAGCAGATCGACAGTTGGTAGGTCCGCGCCCCGACCTCGAGCAGCGGAGCGCCCTCGTCGTCGGTCCGGGCGTCGTAGCCGGCGGACGACGGCAGGGGAGCCGGGGACTCCACCGACAGGGAGGCGCCGTCCGGTCCGGTGCCGTCGAGGGCGGCACTGATCAGCGCCAGGCGACCGCTCGGCACCTCGACGGGATCGCCCCGCTGGTCGTCGTCGGTGGGATGGGCCAGCGCGGCGATGAGGACGGCGGGATAGTCCGGACCGCCGGCCTGGACGACCGCGACGGCTCCGTCGTCGGCGCGGAAGACCTCCAGCCAGCCCTCGTCGCCGACCTCAGGGTCGGTGAGGACCAGTCCGGCCGAGCCCGGGCCGAGCGGGACCGCGGTCAGCTCGTAGGCCAGGTCGGGCACCAGGGCCTCGTAGGCGTTGTCGCTCGCGCCGCGCCAGTGCGGCAGCAGGTCGGCGTCCAGGACGAGGAACGGCTCGCCGTTGGTCCAGCAGCGGCCGACGTGCGTCCAGGTGCGGGGCATGGAGCGAGTGTCCCCGTCGGCCGAGGAGTCGTCCGGAGGGGTCCTCGCCCGATGAGTTGACATAATGTACATTATCGGCGCACCGGATACAGGCTCAGAAGGGGCCGTCCAGGGCTTCCAAGATCATCAGCGCTGGACGTCGTCGCTGTCGTCGCCGCCGTCGTCGGCGTCGGTTACCGCCGTCGACGATCCTCCGACATCCACCGCGCCGCCGTCCGGTGCGTCCGCCGACGGGGACGGTGTCCTAGCTGCAGGACCGGCCGCCGGCGCTGCCCGGATGTGCCGACGGACATCCCTTCGGCACTGCTCCGACTCCCCCATGAGTTGATCTTGTCCAGATGATCGTGATCCGCCATGGACGATCCGCTCGGAGCCTCCCAGCGTGTCCTGGAGCGACCTCCCCTGGTGCAGCTACCCCTGGCTCATTACGTCACGGTGACGCAATGACCGTGACGTGGGCGGCTCGACGGGCGCCGACGGCCGGGTGTTCGTAGGGTCGAGACATGCAGATCCGACGTCCGATCGCCGCGTTGATGACCGCCCTGGCGCTCTTCGGAGGGGGCGTCACGATGACCGCGTGCGAAGCGGCCGGGCAGGACCAGAACGACGGGACGACCGACGACAGCGAGAACTCGGGTGGCGAGGAGCAGGAGTCGGAGGTTCCTGACAACAGCAACCAGGAGCCGGACGACGAGGACGACGGCGACGACCAGCAGGACCCGGACTGAGCAGGTCAGCCGGCGCGCTCGCTGACCCAGAGACGGTCGAGGCGCCCGGTGGACCGCACCAGCTCGGCGAGCTGCCGTTCCAGCTCCGCCTTGGTCGGCTTCTCGGTCAGCAGCGTCTGCGCGTCCTCGAGCGCGCAGCGCAGCTGGTACAGCCGGTCCTGCAGCCCGTCGAGCTCGTTGCGCGACACCAGGACGACGTCACCGGGCAGACCGGCCTTCGCCGTGGCCGAGCGCTGCTCGTAGGCCCGCTGCCGGCACGCCTGCCCGCAGTAGAGCCGGGGCCGGCCGACCGATCCCTGGGACGGCAGCACCCGCCGGCACCAGCCGCAGCGCCGCTGCTCGTCGCTCCCCCGGTTCGCGATCGGCGCCACCGGGATCTCTGCCGTCGCGCCTGCCGCGTGTCGTTCTGCCACGACTCGGCACGGTAGACGTCCGGACCGACAGTTCCGGGGAGTCGCCCCGGCGACACGACGACGAAACCCAGGACTCCCACCAGGAGGGCGGAGCAGGTGAGCGATCCGGACACCCTCGGCTTCGACGCCCTGTCCGAGGACTCCCTGCGGGCAGCCGGCGGCCTGAAGTGGACGCGGTACGGGCCGGCCATCGGCGCGTTCGTCGCCGAGATGGACTTCGGCACCGCCCCGGAGGTCACCGCGGCGCTGCACGAGGCGGTCGACCGCGGCCGCCTGGGCTACCTGACGACCGGGGCGGCGGCCGACATGGCCCGCGCCTGCTCCGACTGGCAGCGCCGCCGCTACGGGTGGGAGGTGCCCGCCGACCGGATCACCCCGCTGGCCGACGTCGTCGCGGGCCTGCAGGCGGCGATGGAGCACTTCACCCCGCCAGGCAGCCCCGTCGTCCTCCCGACCCCGGCGTACATGCCGTTCCTCGCCGTCCCGGGGGCGCTCGGCCGCGAGCTCATCCAGGTCCCCATGGTGGAGCGCGACGGTCGGGCCACCTACGACCTCGACGGCATCGCCCGCGCGTTCGAGCGAGGCGGTCGCCTGCTCGTGCACGTCAACCCGCACAACCCGCTCGGCCGGGTGTTCTCCGTCGAGGAGCAGCTCGCCCTGGCCGAGGTCGTGGAGGACGCCGGCGCCCGCGTCTTCTCCGACGAGATCCACGCGCCACTGGTGTTCCCGGGCGCCGCGCACCGGCCGTACGCGTCCCTGTCCGACGCCACCGCCCGGCACACGGTCACGGCGACGTCGGCGTCCAAGGCGTGGAACCTGCCAGGGCTCAAGGCTGCCCAGCTCATCCTCGGCAACGCCGACGACGCCGCTCACTGGGCGGAGGTGGGCTTCCTGTACGGCCACGGGGCCTCCACGCCCGGCGTGCTCGCGAGCACCGCCGCCTACGACGCCGGCGGACCCTGGCTGGACGGCGTCCTGGCCTACCTGGACGGGAACCGGCGGCACCTCGAGGGCCTGCTCGCCGAGCGGCTGCCCGCGGTCCGCTGGACCCCGCCGGAGGGCACCTACCTCGCCTGGCTGGACTGCCGGGACCTCGGCCTGCCGACGTCGCCCGGCGCCTTCTTCCTCGAGCGGGCCGGCGTCGCGATGATCGACGGCCCGGAGTGCGGCGCCCCCGGTGAGGGCCACGTCCGGCTCAACTTCGCGACTCCCCGGCCGGTGCTCACCACCATCGTCGACCGCCTCGCCGACGCCGTCCGGCGGGCCTGACCGGGGCCCCGCGCCGCCCGCGGAGGCTCCCACTAGCGTGGATGCCGTGCCCGCCGTCCAGTACGCCTTCCTGGACGGGCCCACCCCCCTCGCGATGGCCCACCGGGGGGGCGCCATCGAGCACCTCGAGAACACGATGCCGGCCTTCCAGGCCTGCGTGGACCTCGGCTACCGCTACCTGGAGACCGACGTCCGCGTGACGGCCGACGGCGTGCTCGTCGTCTTCCACGACCCCACCCTGGAGCGCGTCACCGACCGCACCGGACGGGTGGAGGCCCTCTCCTGGACGGAGGTCTCCGAGGCCCGCATCGGCGGCCGTGAGCCGATCCTGCGGCTGGAGGACCTGCTCGGCGCCTGGCCCGACGTCCGGTTCAACCTCGACATCAAGGCGGCGGGCGTGCTCGCGCCGCTGGTGCGCACGGTCCGGCGGATGAAGGTCGCCGACCGCATCTGCGTCGGGTCGTTCTCCGACGCCCGCATCGCCGCCGCCAGGAGGTTGTTCGGCCCGTCGCTGTGCACGTCGCTGGGCCCCCGCGGGGTGGCCGCCCTGCGGCTGTCCTCCTACTCGCCGAAGGCGGCCGGGCTGGTCCGCATCCAGGCCGGCTGCGCGCAGGTGCCGCTGCAGCTCGGGGGCCGGGCGCTCGTGGACGAGCGCTTCATCGCCGCGGCGCACGCCCGGGGCCTCCAGGTGCACGTGTGGACCGTCGACGGCGAGGCGGAGGCCTCGCGCATGCTCGACCTCGGCGTCGACGGCGTCATGACCGACCGCCCGGCCATGCTGCGGGAACTGCTGGAGAAGCGCGGCCAGTGGATTCCGCGGTGAGCCTGGGCGGACGGCTCCGCGCCTGGCGCCCCGCACCGCCCGACCTGCCGGACGACCTGGCGCGGCTGATCAAGGCGGACGACCCGGAGTGGTTCGCGCGGGAGCTGGCCATCGCGGCCGCGCCCCCGTGGTGGTTCTGGCGCTTCCTGCTCCGCAACTTCTCCTGGCTGGTGGGCGTCTTCGGCCGGGTCGAGGTCACCGGCGGTGTCCCGGAGGAGCTGCGGAACGGGCCGCTGCTGCTCGCCGCCAACCACATCGGCGACTTCGACCCCTTCGTCGTCGCCGTCGCCCTGCACCGGGTCGGCGTGGTCCCCCGCATCATGGCGACCGGCGGCATCATCTCCGCGCCCGTCGCCGGGCCGCTGCTGGAACGGACCGGGGCCATCCGCGTCGAGCGCGGGACCGAGCTCGCCCGGCACGCCGTCCGCGTCACCGAGGTCGCCCTGGTGTCCGGCGGGCACGTCGTCGCCTACCCGGAGGGCCGGGTCGGGCTGACGCCGGACGCCTGGCCCGAGCGCGGCCGCACCGGCATGGCCCGCATGGCGCTCGGCCTCGGCGTCCCGGTGATCCCGGTCAGCCAGTGGGGCGCGCACGAGGTGCTCCAGTACGGCAACGACTGGGGAAAGCTCCGGACCGCCGTCCGCGCGGTCGTGCGCCGCCCGGCGCTCAAGGTGCACGTCGGCCCGCCCGTGAAGCTCGACGATCTGCGGATGGGCCGCGTCGGCGACGCCAACCGGGCGCGCTACCGGATCGCCGCAGCGATCACCCGCGGGCTCGTGCCGCTGCGCGCCGACGAGGCGGACCACCCGGCGTTCGTCGACCCGACCCGGCCCACCACCGCCGTCGCCGCGTACCCCGGTGGTGTGGTTCCGGACGACATCCCGTGACGACCACGGGCCGGTGCTGGACCGGCCGTCCGACGGCTGGGAACCTGCGCCCGTGACGACTGCGCCCCCGGACGCCGGAGCCGTGCCCGCCCATCCCCCGGTCGACCGGGAGCTGAAGCGCGAGCGCTTCGGCTGGTACTCCTACGACTGGGCCATGTCGGTCTTCAACACGTCGGTGACGACGGTCTTCCTCGGCCCGTACCTCACGGCGATCGCGCGGGACGCCGCCGGTCCCGACGAGCGGCTGTCGTTCCTGGGACTGTCCATCGCGGCCGGCAGCTGGTTCTCCTACGTGCTCTCGGCGTCGGTCGTCCTGCAGGTGTTCGTCCTGCCGCTCACCGGCGCGATCGCCGACCGCACCGGCCGCAAGCGCGAGATGCTCGCCGGCTTCGCGTTCCTCGGTGCGCTCGCGACCACGGCGCTGTTCTTCGCCGGCGACGGGAAGTGGCTCCTGGCCGCCGTCCTCTTCGTCGTCGCCAACATCGCGTTCGGCGCGGCGACGGTCGTCTACTACTCCTGGCTGCCCGACCTGTCCGGGCCGGACGAGCGGGACGCGGTCTCCAGCCGCGGCTGGGCGTTCGGGTACGTCGGCGGGGCGCTGCTGCTCGCCGTGCACCTGGGGCTGGTGATCAGCGCCGAGTCGCTGGGGCTCACCACCGGCGAGGCGGTGCGGATCTGCCTGGCCACGGCCGGCCTGTGGTGGGGCGCGTTCACCCTGTTCTCCGTCTCCCGGCTGCGCAACCGGCCGGTCGCCGCCTCCGCCGTCCGGTCGGGCAGCAGCTTCCGGCAGTTGGCGACCACGTTCCGGGAGATGAAGGCCTTCCCGCTGACCCTGTGGTTCCTCGGGGCCTACCTGCTGTTCAACGACGGCGTGCAGACCGTCATCTCGCTGTCGGCCACCTACGCGACCGAGGAGCTCGGCCTGGAGCAGGACGTGCTCACCGGCGCGATCCTCATGGTCCAGGTGGTCGCCATCGCCGGCGCGCTCGGCCTCGGCCGGCTGGCGGGCCGCTACGGGGCAAAGCGGGTCGTGCTGGGCGCCCTGGTGGCCTGGATCGGCGTGCTGCTCGCCGCCTTCTTCCTCCAGGAGGGGGCGGTCGCGCAGTTCTACGCGCTGGCCGCCGTCATCGGCCTCGTGCAGGGCGGCACGCAGGCGCTGTCCCGCTCGCTGTTCAGCCAGCTCATCCCGGCGGGCAAGGAGGCCGAGTACTACGGCTTCTACGAGATCAGCGACCGCGGGACCAGCTGGCTCGGCCCGCTCGCGTTCGGGCTGACCTACCAGCTGACCGACTCCTACCGGCTCGCCATCGTCAGCCTGGTGATCTTCTTCGTCGGCGGGTTCGTCGCCCTGGCGGCACTGCCGATGCGGCGTGCCGTCGTCGCCGCCGGCAACACTCCCCCGGAGCGCCTGTGACCGCGGTCGACCCGGCCCCACCCGTCCCGCTGCCCGTCCCGTCCTCCGTCCCGGCGTCCGGGGACCGCCGGCGCCACCCCGCGCCGGCGCACCTGCGCTTCTTCCACGGGCCGATGGACTGCGGGAAGTCCACGCTGGCGCTGCAGGTGGACCACAACCAGCGGCGGCAGGGGCGGCACGGCGTCCTGCTGACCCAGGGCGACCGCTCCGCGGCCCCGCTGATCACCTCCCGGGTCGGGCTGTCCCGGGAGGCCACGGAGGTCGACGTCGACGCCGACCTGCGGCTCCTGGTGCGCGACCGATGGGCCGATGGGCAGCGGGTGGACTACCTGATCGTCGACGAGGCCCAGTTCCTCACCGCGGAGCAGGTGGACCAGCTGGCCGAGCTCGTCGACGAGTCGCACGTGGACGTCTACGCCTTCGGGCTGACGACGGACTTCCGGGCCCGCCTCTTCCCCGGCACGCAGCGGCTGCTGGAGGTCGCCGACGACGTGCAGCGCATCCAGGTCGAGGTCCTCTGCTGGTGCGGCCTGCCCGGCCTGCTCAACGCCCGGGTGGTCGACGGCGTGATGGTGCACTCGGGCGAGACGGTCGTCGTCGCCGACACCGCACCCGCTGAGCTGCCCGGCAGCGACCCGGTCCACGCCCCCGCCGTCCGCTACCAGGTGCTCTGCCGGCGCCACTACGTCCGCGGGGAGCTCGGCCCCACCGCCGCCGGACCGGGGCAGCTGGCCCTCCCCTGACCTGCGGTCTCACCCCTCCGAGGGGGCAGAGGTGCCGCAGATCTACCCCCATGCGATGATGGACAACTGATTCGGCGGAATCCTTCCGCGATTTCTGTCGTTCATCTCTGTGACTCCCCGGGTTCGTGGGTATGCCCACGTCGCCGGAGCATCGAGTCGCGACCGACACACGAACGAGAGGACGGTGTGCCATGGGCGAGCGTTCCCTGCGCGGCAGCCGCTTGGGCAGCGTCAGCTACGAGACGGAGCGGAACACCGCACCGATCGACCGGCAGTACGCCGAGTACCGGTGCGCGTCCGGCCACCTGTTCACGGTGCCCTTCGCCGACGACGCCGAGCTCCCGGACACCTGGGAGTGCAAGTTCGACGGTTCGGCCGCGAAGCTGGTCGGCGGCGCGGAGCCCGCGCCGAAGAAGGTCAAGCCGCCGCGCACCCACTGGGACATGCTCCTCGAGCGTCGTTCCGTGGAGGACCTCGAAGAGGTGCTCGCCGAGCGCCTCGACGTGCTCCGCGGCCGGCGTACCCGCGCCAGCTGACCCCAGCACGACCAGAACGGCCCCGGTGGATCTCTCCACCGGGGCCGTTCTGCGTCCGCGAGGGGCTCCGGGACGCCGCCTGATTGGCGGTGTGCGCGAACGGCGCATGTCTCCGCCCGGAATGTGCCAGGTCCGCACATCGTCGGCCGGCAGTTCCACCCCCTGTGGGCCGGCGGGGTCGTGCGTCAGGTCAGTGGGCGGCCGTCGGGGCCGCGCACGACCTCGCCCTC
>DASQTE010000465.1:0-3130 GCA_035642035.1 Blastococcus sp. | reverse complement strand
CGGCCAGCCGCTGCAGCAGGCGGTAGCCCATCTCCGGGCGCGACTGCTCGCGGCCGCGGAACATCACGGTGATCTTGACCTTGTCGCCGCTCCTGAGGAAGCGCTCGACATGGCCCTTCTTGGTCTCGTAGTCGTGCGGGTCGATCTTGAGGCGCAGCCGCATCTCCTTGATGACGGTGAGCGCCTGGTTCCGCCGGGCCTCGCGGGCCTTCTGGGCGGACTCGTACTTGAACTTCCCGTAGTCCATGAGCTTGGCGACCGGCGGGCGCGCCATGGGCGCGACCTCGACGAGGTCGAGCTCGGCGTCCTGTGCCAGGCGCAGTGCTTCGCCGATGGACACGACACCGACCTGCTCGCCCTCGGGTCCGACCAGGCGGACCTCGGGGACGCGGATGCGGTCGTTGATGCGGGGCTCGGTGATGGCCTCTCCTCTGCTCTTGCCTGTGAGGAGTCCTGGCCCGTCCCGGGCGCCGGAAGGACGAAGGCCCCGGGAGCGTCAGCTCTCGGGGCCCACTCTCCGGCGGTGCACACGCCGAGGGCGTGTGCGCGACGCGACAACCGGCCGACGGCCGGCTCTCGCGATCCGGGGACCTGGTCGCCTGGACGGCGTCAGGTGGGAGCGGGCTCCTCTTGGACAGCGGCCCGGGGCGGGGCCGCTGGTTGGTTCGCGCGCCTCATGTAGCGGGGGGAGGCACGCCCACACTACAGCGTCCGGCCCGCCCCGGTCATTCCCGGGTCGTGACGTGCTGGTCCTTCAGTTGTCGTAGAGCAGGGGCGGCGGCACCGGGTCGTTCGCGCGGGCCGCCGTCCGGAGCGCGCGGAGCCCTTCGACGGCGCGCACCGCGTGCTCCCCGTCGACCGCCTGGACGGCGAGCAGCGACACCTCGTCGCCGTTCTCCAGCAGCAGCGACGCCCACGCCGACTTCCGCTCGAACCGGACCGCCCGCACCGCCTGCCAGGGCAGCTCGTGGTGGACGACGACGTTGCGGACGCGCACGCCGGAGGCGTCGGCGTCCACCCGGGAGCGGCCGAGGAAGACCAGCCCTGCGGCGATCACCAGGCCGAGGCCGACCATCGCGAACTGGTCGGACGTCCGGTACGTGACGACGGTGTTCGTCGTCTCCTTGAGCCCGGCCGCGACCACCACCATCACGGCCACCACGACGGCGCCGGCGAGGGCGAGGACCAGGCGCATGCGCCTGGGCACCGCGGAGACCGTCGCGGGAGGGGTGCCTGTCACTCCTCCATGGTGTCAGCCCCTCGGCGCGGAGCGGGCGCGCGGGCGCTGGCAGAGTGCCGGGACGTGGAGATCACCGGCACCGCCCAGCACGAGGCGTGGCAGTCCCGCGCGCTGCCCCCGGTGGAACGGCTGCGCACCGACCTCTGGTCCATCCCGGTGCCCATCCCCCACAACCCGCTGCGCTACGTGAACATCCACGCGTTCGCGCTGGAGGGCGGAGGTCTGGGCCTGCTGGACGCCGGCTGGGGCAGCGACGAGAGCTGGGCGGCCCTCGGCGCGGGCCTCGCCTCGTTCGGCGGCGCCGTCGAGGACGTGCGCGGAGTCCTCGTCACCCACCTGCACTTCGACCACCTCGGGCTGGCGGCCCGCGTCCGGGAGGCGTCCGGCGCCTGGGTGGCGATGCACCCGGCGGACGGTTCAGCGGTCGCCCGCCTGTCCGCGGCGGGAGCGGCCGCGATGGTGGCCTCGGAGATCGACTTCCTCGTCGGGCTCGGCGCCGGGCGGGAGGAGGCGGCCGGCGACGTCGGCCCCGCGGAGCGCCTCGAGGCCTTCACGAGCATGGCCGTGCCGGACCGGCCGCTCGAGGACGGCGACCTCGCCGACTTCCCGGGCTGGCGGATGCGCGCCGTCCACACGCCCGGCCACACCCCGGGCCACCTGTGTTTCGCCGAGGAAGGCACCCGGCTGTTCTTCTCCGGCGACCACGTCCTCCCCCGCATCAGCCCGAACATCTCCACCAACCACGGCGGGCTGGCGGACCCGCTGCGCGACTACCTCGACGCGCTGGCCGCCGTCCGGGACCTCGACCCTGCCGAGGTGCTCCCTGCGCACGAGTGGCGCTTCCGCGGCCTGGACGCCCGGGTCGACGACCTGACCGCCCACCACGAGCACCGGCTCACCGAGCTGCTGGCGGCGATCCGCGCGAACCCCGGCTCGACGCCGTGGGACCTCGCCGCCCACCTCACCTGGTCGCGGCCCTGGGAGCAGTACGAGCGGCGGATGCGGATCTTCGCCGTCACCGAGACCGACGCCCACCTGCGCCTGCTGGCCAGCCGTGGCCTGGTCACCGGCCGCGGCGGCCCGGTGCCGACGTGGACCCTGGCCGTCCGCTGAGCGCGCGGCCGGTCCCGGTCGCCGACCTCGCCGCCCGGGTGCTCGCGGCCCCGGCGCGGCTGGGTGCCGTGCGGCTGGTCTGCGTCGACGGCCCGGCCGGCTCGGGCAAGACCACGCTCGCCGGACGGCTCGCGGACGCCCTCGGCGACGCCGCCGCCCTGGTGCACTTCGACGAGCTGTACGCCGGCTGGACGATCACCGGGGCACAGGGGCGGCTGCAGGCGGGGGTCCTCGGGCCGCTGTCCGAGGGCCGGGCCGGGTCCCACCACCGGTTCGACTGGGGCACGCGACGCTTCGCCGCCGAACCCGTCGCCGTCCCGGTGCGCGCGGTGCTCGTGGTCGAGGGCTGCGGTAGCAGCCCCCGGGCGCTGGACCCCTGGACGTCGCTGCGCATCTGGGTCGAGGCGCCGGCGGACCTGCGCGTGGCCCGCGGGCTCGCGCGGGACGGGTGGGAGCTCGAGCCGGAGTGGCGGCGCTGGCTGGGCACCGAGGCCGCGGAGTTCGCCCGGGAGGACACCCGCGAGCGGGCCGACGTGCGTCTGGACGGCGCCGCGGCGTCGGCCGACGAGGGACTCCTGCCGCTCCCCTGAGATCTGCGCGCCGACGAGCCGGGCGGTGCGCGCACCGGCGGGCTACGTTTGTCCCGCCGACTCCTGCTGTGCGCAGGAGCCACGCGCCCCGGTCGAAGTCACGGCGGAGCGGCGCCGGCACGATGGGGGTACCCCATGAGTGGTGGCCAGGCCATCGGCGAGAGCCTCCCGCTCGCTGACGAGCTCG
>DASQTE010000464.1:0-4244 GCA_035642035.1 Blastococcus sp. | reverse complement strand
GCGTCTTGCCTGGGAACGTTGCCCGGTTCAGGTCCAAGGCCCACTTCGCCTCCTGGACCGGCACCGCCCCCATCGACGCCTCCTCCAGCCTGACGTCGCCGAGGATCCGGGCGGCGCCGACCGGGCCGATGCCGTAGAGGTCGGGCAGGCCGGTTCCGGTTGCGGCGACCGCTTCGGTGAGCCGCTTCTCGCTGTCTTTGAGCTTGCGATCCAGGACGACGATATCGGCGAGCAGCTCGGCGGCCAGCTGGCGACGGGTTCGCCCGGCGAGGTCCCGTGGCCGCACAGTCGCGAGCAGGGCCTTGGCCTGGGGTGCAGACAGGTACCGCGGCGCGCCAGCAGGAATAAGTTCCAGCAGTAGCCGGTGCCGCCGGGCGGCGGTGCGGGTGCGGGCGCCGGCGAGCTCGTCCCGGCGGTCAGCCAGCAGCCGCAACGCCATCACTTCCCGGTCGACAGTGACCTGCCCAGGCCGGCGGTGCGGATCGCGACGACGATCGAGTGAGCGTCGGTGGCGTCGGTCTTGCGGCCGTGCCCAGTCGAGAACACCCGCGCCCGCGCCGACAGCTTCGCCGGCACGTCCACCACCGACTCGCCGTCGGCCACCAGCCGCTGGGCGACGTGCCGGCCGATGCCGTTGCAGCATTCGACCGCCCAGACCCGATCCGGCCACCGGCGAGCCGCCGCCAGCATCTGCCGGTAGCCGTCCGATCGGTGCCGAACCGGCCACCGCCGAGCACCCGCTCCCGCTCGTCCACCACCTTCTCGCCGACCTTCGGCGGCTTCGGCCGCGCCATCGGGTTGGGGACCTCTTCGTCGTCCGCGTACCACTTGAAGAACTGCTGGAGGGCCCGGTACTGGTTGTTGGCGTAGCTGTCGCTGTACGTGTCGAGCAGTCGGACCAGCCAGACCTTGACGTCCTCGCCGGTGACGGCTGACCAGTCGCCCCGGCCGCCGGCCGGCAGGAGCGAACCATGGCACGGCTTCGATGTAGTTGCGTACGGTCTTGGGGACTCCCCCCTCGGCCGACAGGGGCAGCCGGAAGGACCGGATGGCTGCGGGCCGGTGTGGCATGCCGGTGCACGACGTCCACGTGCGCGGCGCCGTGGTCGCACACGCGGGCCATCAGGTTCGGCCCCCCTTTTCAGGCCGGCTGTGGCGTCATCCCCGCCGAATGACGCGGCCGGCGCTCGGGCCGGGGAGGCTGGGGCAGCGGTCGGGTGCCCGAGCGAGGCGGTGAGGCGATGTCGTGGGCCGTTGCCTTCCGCGTCCGGCAGTACTTGAAGGGGAGCCTCTGGGTGCTGCCGCTGCTCGGCGGGACCGCCGGCTTCCTTCTCGCCTCGGCGGACGACCGCCTGGAGCGGATCGTCGACGTCTCGAGCGCCTGGCAGTACTCCGCCGGCACCGCCACGAGCGTGCTGACCGCGATCGTCGGGGCGAGCATCGCCCTGCTGGGCTTCGTGGTCACGATGGGAGTCCTGGTGGTTCAACTGGCGACGGGCACGCTTTCGCCGCGGTTCATGCGGCTCTGGTATCGGGACCGGCTGCAGAAGGTGGTGCTCGCCGCCTTCACCGCAACGTTCACCTTCGCCTTCGGGCTGCTGCGGCGGATCGAGGAGGGCTCGGTACCGCACATCGGCGTGACGGCCGCGGGCGCTGCGGTCGGCGCGAGCCTGCTGCTCATGCTGCTCTACCTTGACCGCTTCGCCCACGCGCTGCGTCCGGTCGCCGTCGCCTCCCAGGTGGCGCGCGCCGGCCGTGAGGTGGTGGTGGCGGCGATCTCGCCCAACGCGGATCGACCGCCGGCCGGTGACGGCCGGGTCGCATGGACGGGCCGGCCCCTGCTGACCGTGCACGCCGACCGATCCGGGACCATCCAGGCGATCCACAAGAGCGGGCTCGTCGCCGCCGCCGAGCGGGCCGACTGCCTGCTGGTCCTGCCCCGCGGGGTGGGGGATTTCGTGCCGCGCGAGGCGCCGCTCCTGCACGTCTATGGGGCCGGCACGGTGCCCGGCGAGCGCGCGCTCCGGGCGAAGGTGGCCCTCGGCGACGAACGCACCATCGAGCAGGACCCGGCTTTCGCCCTGCGCATCCTGGTCGACATCGCGATCCGGGCGCTGTCGCCGGCGGTGAACGACCCGACGACCGCCTGCCAGGTCATCGACTACGTCCAGGATCTGCTCGAGGACATGGGCCGGGCCGAGGTCGGGGTTCCCTGGGAGCTGCGGGACGCCGCCGGTCGCGTCCGGGTCGTCCTGCCCAGCCGCGGGTGGGAGGACTACCTGCAGTTGGCCGTGGTCGAGATCCGGGAGTACGGCGCGGCGTCGCCCCAGGTCTGCCGCCGCCTCCGGGCGATGCTCGTCGACCTCCTCGACGCGGTCCGGCCTGAGCGCCGGCCCGCGGTGGGGGCGGAGATCGCGGCGCTCGACGCGCTGGGAGCGCGGAGCTTCTCCGACCCCGCCCTGCGGGCCTATGCCGCCGGCTGCGACCGGCAGGGAGTGGGCGGCACGAGGTTCATCCGAGCCGGGACCGACGCGCCCGTCGAGCCGTAGCGGCCGGCCTCCGATGTCGACCGGCGCGGCGCTCCCCGTCGTACTGTTCGTCCTGATCGTCGCAATGTGTGTGGGTGCGGCGGGGCCCGCGCCGCGCCCCGTGCACGTGGTCACCGGCCCGGTCGCGGCGGTCGGGCTCCTGCTGGTTGCTGGGCGCCGGCCCGTCCTGGGCCGAGCTCGGTCTGGGCGGGCGGCCGCTCGCTGCCTCGTCTCCTGGGAGGGCCGTCAGGGGCTGGCGGTGAGTGCGGGATGGGTCGCTGCCTCCGGGTTCGCCCCGGTGCGGGCTCCCGGAGAGCGCGAGAGCTGGATGGCCTTGTCGACCGCGACGACCGCCGGCGCGATGAGCGAGAGGCCGAGGACGGTCAGCCATTGCCCTCCGGTGAGCGAGGTCGTGTCGAGCAGGCGCTGGAGCATGCCCAACTCCACGGCGGCCCAGGTGAGGATCCAGCCGAGGATGATCCAGCCCAGGTACGGGAACACCGGCGCCGACCACGGCGCCTGCCGCTCTCGCCGCATCACCAGGCCGATGTTGACCGCGGAGAGCGAGACGATCGCGAAGGCCATGGTCATGGCGGCGGACGGCTGATCGGTACTCGGCTCGTCGGGCCCCCAGGCGAGCACCGACAGGGCGGTGGCGGCGACGATGAACCCGGTGACGACCCAACGGATGATCTGCGGCGGGTTGACGATCTTCGTGCCCGGCTTCCGCGGTGGCCGGTGCATGACCCCGGGATCGGGGACGTCCGCGATGAACCCGATCACCACCGTGATGACGACGAAGAACTTGGCGAACAGCAGCTGGAGGGGGAAGAGCGCGACACCGCTGTTGATGTTGAGGATCGTGGCGAAGACCATCAGTTGCAGCACCGAGGACAGGATCGTCAGCTGCAGCTTGACGTACGAGGTGATGCGTCGATAGATGTCGCGGCCCAGATCGACGGCGCGCACCAGGGTTGCGAAGTTGTCGTCGGTCAGCACGATCTTCGCCGCCTGCTTGGTCACCTCCGAACCGCTGCCCATGGCGACGCCGATGTCGGCCTGCTTCAGGGCGGCCGCGTCGTTCACCGCGTCGCCGGTCATGGCGACCACTTGACCCGACTCCTGCATGACCCGCGCCAACCGCAGCTTGTCCTCCGGTGCCACCCGCCCGAAGACGTGGAGTCGGGGAAGCTGGCCGGTCAGATCGGCATCGGTCAGGTGGCCGAGCTCGGTTCCGGTGATCACGCCCGGCCCGAGCCCGAGCTCGTCCGCGATGGCCCGGGCGGTCACCGTGTGGTCTCCGGTGATCATCCGCACGTCGATACCCGCCTTGAGGGCGACGTGGACGGCGTCCCTGGCCTCGGTGCGCAGCGGATCCATGATGCCGACCAGCGCGACCAGCACCAGGCCGGTCACCGCGGCCATCGGGTCGGCGAGCGCCGCCGACATCGCCTTGTCGTCGAGGTCCCGGGCGGCGAACGCCAGCACGCGCAGCCCGCGCTCGGACAGCTGCCGGTTGGCGGCCAGGATCTGGTCGCGGACGTTGTCGATGGGCACGAGCTCGTCATGCCACAAGGCCTGACTGCAGCGCTGCACGACCACGTCGGGAGCGCCCTTGACACAGGCGAAGTGCGGCTCGTGCAGAATCCGGGGGCCCATCCAGTCGGGGCGGTCGTGGAACGTCGCCATGAACTTGTACTCGGAGTCGAACGGCAC
>DASQTE010000463.1:0-8665 GCA_035642035.1 Blastococcus sp. | reverse complement strand
GCGGCCTTGTCCGGGAAGTAGGTGTAGACAGCGTTCGGCGCGACGCCGACCCGTGCGGCGATGCCGCGCACGGACGCCGCATCCGGGCCGCCCTCGTCGAGCAACCCCAGAGCGGCGTCGAGGATCTCGTCCTCGGTGAGTGCCCTCCGCGGACCGCGACGGACTCGCACAGTTGGCACGGACATCCGCGCGCTCCACCCCCTTGACGACAGTGGCCCCAGAGTAGACCCTCCTGGACACCGTACAAATTCTGTACACCGTCCAGGGAGCTTTCGATGACAACCGAGACCACGGGCCTCGGCCTGCGTCGGACCACCGGAGGGCTGTTCATCGCGGGGGCCCTGTCCTTCGCCGGCGCGGCGACCGTGCTCTCCTCGACGTTCGACTGGCCGGACATCCTCCGCGAACCCGCCGATGTGGTGCTGCCCGCTGTGGTCGCGGGTGGCACGAGCCTGGTGTGGACCTGGTTCGCCACCGCCTGGACGTACGCGATCCTGCTCGTACCGGTCCTGCTGCTCCCCGCGGCCCTCGGGCGGCGGAGCGATCCGGTGCTGCGCGCCGCGACCTACGTGGGCGCGACTTCGGTCGTGCTGTCACTCATCGGCTTCCTGCGCTGGGTGTTCGTCGTGCCACCGCTGGCCGACTCCTACGTCGCCGGAGACGCCACCGCCCGGGCCGCGGTGGACGCGGCCTGGACCGCCCAGCACCAGTTCGGCGGCGCGCTGCTCGGTGAGCACCTGGGGCAGCTGCTCGTCATCGGCTGGTCGGTCACGCTGAGCATCGTCATCCTGCGCAGCCGGGTCCTTCCCCGCTGGCTCGGCGTCACCGGCCTCCTGGTCAGTGCCGTCTACCTGCTCAACCAGGGCGACATCCTGGCCACCGCCGTCCCCGGCTCCCCCGTGTGGGACCTGGCCGGGCTGCTCGGCAGCACCGGCTGGGGACTCTGGATCGCCGCCCTCGGCGTCGTCCTCCTCCGGCGCTCCGTCAGAGCCGGCGAGCCGGCGCCCGAGAGCGCCTCGGTGCCCGCCGCCGCGACCGTCCCGGCCCCGCGCCCTCCGGCTGCTGCCGCCGTCCGCAACTGATCGCTCGTACCGCGTCCTCCACGACGACGAAGAAGGGCCCGATGTCCACCTCGGAGCTCGAATCCCTGCGAGGCCCTCCTGCTCCGGAGAGCGGTGGCACGACGATGAAGGCCGTCGTGCAGACCCGCTACGGCCCCGCTCCCGAGAAGCTCTTCCAGGTCGCAGAGATCGCCCGGCCCACGCTCGGGGACGGCGAGGTCTTGGTGCGCGTGCACGCGGCCGGCGTGGACCGGGGCACCTGGCACATCATGGCCGGCCTGCCCTATCCCATCCGCCTGGCCGGATTCGGGCTGCGCCGGCCCAAGTACGCCAATCCCGGTCGGAGTCTCGCCGGGACGGTCGACGCCGTGGGGACCGATGTAGCCGGCTTCAGGCCGGGCGACGCGGTGTACGGCACGTGCAACGGGTCGTTCGCCGAGTACGCGGCCGTGCCCACCGGCCAGCTGGCCCCCAAGCCGGCGAACCTCACCTTCGAGCAGGCCGCCGCCGCCCCGATCTCTGCCGTCACCGCCCTGCAAGGCCTCCGGGACCGGGGCCGGGTGCAGCCGGGACAGACGGTGCTGGTCATCGGCGCCTCCGGAGGGGTCGGCACGTTCGCCGTGCAGATCGCCAAGGCGTTCGGCGCGGAGGTCACCGGCGTGAGCAGCACCGCCAAGATGGACCTCGTCCGCTCCCTCGGCGCAGACCATGTCATCGACTACACGGCCGACGACGCCGACGGAGGTCAGCGCTACGACCTCGTCCTCGACACCGGCGGTCACCGCTCCCTGAGACGGCTGCGACGCTCGCTCACCCCACGAGGAACGCTCGTCATCGTCGGCTCGGAGACGGATGGGCGGTGGCTCGGCGGCTTCGACCGGTCGATCCGCGCCCTGCTGTGGTCCCCCTTCGTCGGCCAGACGCTGGCCCCGCTGGCCAGTTCCGAGAAGGCCGCCGACCTGGTCGCCCTCACCGGCCTCGTCGAGTCAGGCCGGGTCATCCCGGTCGTGGACCGGACCTATCCGCTCGAGGAGGCAGCGGCCGCCATCCGGCACATGCTGGACGGCAGGGCCCGCGGCAAGGTCGTCGTCTCCGTCTCCCCCAGCGACATGCAGTCACCACCACCCTCAGGGAGCACGCCATGACCCACCCGCGAACGCCCTATCCGGTCCGCGTCGACGCGGCCCTCGACCCGTCGCTGTCCCGCGGCTTGTGGCTGGTCAAATGGCTGCTGCTGATCCCGCACGTCGTCGTGCTGTTCTTCCTCTGGGTGGCCTTCGCCGCCGTGACGGTGATCGCCTTCTTCGCGATCCTGTTCACCGGCCGCTATCCGCGGGGGCTCTTCGAGTTCAACCTCGGCGTCATGCGCTGGTCCTGGCGGGTGCACTACTACGGCTACTGGGCTCTGGGCACCGACCGCTATCCGCCCTTCACCCTCGCGGACGTCCCCGACTACCCGGCGCACCTCGCCGTCGCCTACCCCGAACGGCTGTCCCGTGGGCTGATCTTCGTGAAGTGGCTGCTGGCCATCCCGCACTTCCTCGTCCTCGCAGTCTTCGTGGGCGGAGGGCTGTGGCTGGGCACCCGCGGCAGCGGATCGGACGACGCCTGGGACAACGGCTCGAACGCCGGCTGGGGCCTGGTCGGGCTCATCGTGCTGATCGCCGCGATCGTGCTGTTGTTCACCGGCCGCTACCCGAAGCCGCTCTACGACTTCGTCATGGGCATGGACCGGTGGGCGCTCCGGGTGGGGGCCTACGCAGCGCTGATGACCGACCGCTACCCGCCGTTCCGCCTCGACCAGGGCGGCAGCGACCCCGGCTGGGTACCGATCGGCCCCGTCCCGCCCTCGCCCTCCGGAGCGCCCACCGGCGGGCCGCCGGCTCCGGTCACCGCCGGGCGGTGAGCGTCTGGAGGCAGCCCCGCACGTGAGGCGCATGCAGCGAGCGAGGTCAGCACGCCGGGAGTTCGGTGGCGGTCGCCGGGTCACCGGACCCGGCGGCGGTGTCACCGGCGGGTGACGACCCGTCGCCGCACGTGCTGGTCGGGGTCGCGCTCTCGGTCGTGGCCGGCGCGGGTGCCGGCGCGGACGTGGGCGTGGGTGTCGGCGTCGGTGCCGGTGTGGGTGTCGGCGTCGTCGTGGTCGGCGGCGGTGGGGTTGCCGGCGGCGGCGTTGTCGTGGCCGGCGGCGGAGTTGTCGTGGCCGGCGGCGGAGTTGTCGTGGCCGGCGGCGGAGTTGTCGTTGCCGGCGGCAGCGTGGTGCTGGGGCTCGGCGCCGTCGAGGGGGCGGCCGCGGTCGGCGGCAGCGCGCCTGTGCCCGCCGTCGTCGGGGCGGTGACGGGCGGCGGTGTGGATGCGGGTGGCTGCTCGACCGCCGCCGGGCCGGCCGCCGCGGGCAGGGAGACGGCGGGTGGCGGAGCCGGGTTGGCAGGTGGCATCGCCGGCAGGTCCTCCGGCGACGGCGTGGGGATGACCGGCGGAGGAGTGCCCGCGTATGTGGCGGCCAGCGTCAGGACCGTCGCCACGTAGCTGTCGGAATGGTTGTACGCGAACACGGCGCGCGCCTGCCCGGCCACCGTGGACAGGTCTCCTCCCGCGGCACAGAGGTACTTCGCGGTGGCTGCGGCTGCGTCGTCGATGTCGAGCGGGTCGCTGTTCCCGTCGCCGTCGCCGTCGCTGGCGTAGGTCTTCCAGGTGGACGGGATGAACTGCGTGGGGCCGACGGCCCGGTCGTAGACCTGGTCACCGTCGAGCCGCCCGCCGTCGGTGTCGCGGATCAGTGCGCTGCGGGTGCCGTCCAGCGCGATGCCGATGATGGGCGGCGTCGAGCGTCCGTCGGTGCGCAGCACCGCCCCGGCGAATCGACCGTGGTTGGACTCCACCCGTCCGATGGCGGCGATCAGCGGCCAGGTGATGTGGCAGGCGGGCGGGCTGCCCGCGGCCGCCCGGACGTAGGCCTCGAGCGCCGTGGCCGGGATTCCCGAGGACGCCAGTGCGGAGGCCTGCGCGGCGCCGCCCTGCGCGGCGCCGCCCTGCGGAGCAGGAACGGACTCCGTCCCGGCCTCCGCGGGAGGTGCCGATGAGGGTGCCGAGGGAGGTGCCGTGAAGACGGAACCCTCCGCGGCGATCTCAGCGAGGATCGACTCGGTCGACGCGTCGTCGGTGGCGGTCACGGGCGTGGACTCGAACACCCGCGACGAGGTCGGCCCGACCCGAGCCGTGCTGTCGGAGTGGGCGACCGCGACCAGTGCCGCCGCCGTGATGCCCACGGCCGCCCGGCGGTGGAGCGTGCGCCGAAGTCGCCTTCCCCTCATTGCAGAAACGTACGGAGCCGACCCCGGCTCGCACATCTCCCGTAAACAGGGGGGCTCCCGATGGGGGGTGTCTCCCCGACCCGCGGAAGGGCCGCCCGGGTGCCTACCCTCACCCGGGTGGACGGCGAGGGACCACGCGGGTGGGGAGCTCCGCTGCACGCCGCGGTGCTCGAGGCGACCGCCGTCGGACCGAGGACGACGCTCCTCGACCTCGGCTGCGGCACGGGAGGATTCGCTCGGGCGGCGAGCGATCGCGGAGCCCGCGTGACCGGGATCGATCTCGATCCGGCCGCCGTCGCCCGGGCCACCGCCGAGGTGCCCGAGGGCGTGTTCGTCGTGGGAGACGCTCAGGAGCCGCCGTCCGGGCAGTTCGACGTCGTCGTCGCGGTGCAACTGCTCATGCACGTCGCCGACCCGGTCGCGGTCCTGGCCGCGGCGGCGCGCGCGGGAACGGTCGTGGCGGCGACGGTCTGGGGCCGACAGGATGAGTGCGACATCCGCGTGTTCGGGGAGGCGCTCGCCCCGTGGCTGGGACAGCGGCCGGCGTCGGGTCCGCCGATCACCGACCCCACGCGGCTGCGCGCTGTCGCCGGGCAGGCAGGGCTGGACGTCGAGCGGGTGGATCGGGTCGTGTGCCCCTTCGACTACGCGGACGACGAGGAGCTGCTCGGCCCGCTGTTCGACTCGGAGCTCGGCCGGGCGGTCGGCCGCCGCGCCGGACCGGTCGCCCTGCGGGAGGCCGTGCTCGAGCGGCTGGCGCCGTACCGCACCGCCGCGGGGGGCTACCGGCTGGAGAACGTCTTCCGGGTGCTCGTCGCGCGCCGCACCTGACGGTTCACCCTGTGCCGGCCGGGTCCGCGTACCGGGTCTTGAGGAAGCTCGTGCAGAGGTCGCCGTTCGCTTCCATGCCGAGCCGGGTCAGCCGGGCGCGCCGCAGGTGCAGCGGCACCTGGGCCGCGGTCACCGCACTGCCGTCGGCATGGATGAGCAGGGCAGCGCCGTCGTCGGCGGGAAGCCCGAGCGCAGCCCGCCGCCGGCGCAGCCGGTCGAGGTCCGGCGATGCCGGTGCCGCGCCCAGGGTGAGCTCGGCGAGCTCCTCCGGGCCCACGCCGGCATCGGCCAGGGGCCGGGCCACCCGGTCCTGGCCGGCGAGGACGGCCTTCTCCAGGAAGTACGTCCGCAGCTCCTCGAGCTCGGCCTCGGCCTCCCCCGCGAACGTCGCGACGAAGCCGGCGTGCGCGGCCACCCCGCCGTTGATCTCCGCCGAGGCGTGGTGGTCGTCCAGCTCGATCTCCGCGCGCGTCACCCCCTCGACCGCCGACACCGCGTCGTAGGCGTCGGCGACCATGAGGAAGGAGAAGTTGGGCGCGCAGAAGAACGTCGGGAGCCGGAGGTGGACCGACGCGACACCGTCGCCGGAGACGGTGCAGGAGGCCACGAAGTCGAGAGCCGTGATCGGCTCGTCGAGCTCGGGGTCGAGCACTGTCCCCAGCGCCTGCCAGACGGTGTCGCGCACGGTCATGCCTGCGCCCCCGCCGGCGCCGTCTCGTCGGCCAGCTGCTCACCCGGCTGTTCCGGGAGCACCGGCGGTTCGGGCAGCCGGCACTCCGGCGGCACCTCGATGCCGTAGAGCTTGGCCGCGTTCAGGCCGAGGATCTTCTTCTTGGTGGCGGTGGTCAGCCGCGGATAGTCGGAGAACGCCTCGTCGTCGGGCATCTGCCAGTCGACGAAGCCCTCGACCTGCCACTTCGGCGTCCAGATGTTGTAGTCGCTGCCGAAGGTCAGGCGGTCCTCGCCGACCCAGAAGAGCAACTCCCCCATGAACCTGGCGAAGGACTTGGGCCGGGCGTGCATGTGCGCGCCGATGACCACCGACAGCCCCGCGTAGACGTTCGGCTCCTGCACGGCCATGTAGGCGAAGTCGTCGATCCGCGGGATGCCCGCGTGCTCGATGATGAAGTTCAGGTCCGGGAAGTCCGTGGCCGTCTGGTCGACGTCCTCCATCGAGAAGGCGTCCTTGTTCAGCGGCCAGATCGTCGGGCCCTTGTGCGCGTGGATGTTCCTGATGCCCAGTTCCTGGCACTTCTCCAGGAACCGGTAGGACGCCGTGTCGGTGAGCTTCCAGCCGCGCGAGCCGTTCTCGTGCCACTCGGCGGTGTAGAGCTTGACGCCCTTGAGGTTCCAGCGCCGGGCGTCCTCCTCGAGCCGGCGGAGCCCGGCCTCGCCGTCCCGGGGATCCCAGCGGCCGTTCACGATGAACTTGTCGGGGTGGCGCTCCAGCAGCGAGCCGTTCTGCTCGACGGTGTTGAAGCCGTCCTTGTACCAGTACTTCAGGTAGGTCGACTGGAAGATGGCTCTGTCGACGTGCCCGTCCTCGAAGACGTCCTTCATCAGATCGGCCTCGGAGACCTTGAGGTAGTGCTCCCAGTCCCAGTGGGTCTCCTCCGGGGCCAGCTTGTGATAGCCGTAGAAGCAGTCGATCCAGCCCTTGGCCAGCTCCTCGCGACCCTCCACCCAGTTGTCCCGGCTGGCGTCCCAGAAGTGCATGTGGGAATCGACGACGAAGTACTTCTCACCATTCTTCTCGTACATGGACGGACACCTCTCGCCTGGGTGCGGAATTCCGGAACGGCGTCAGGGCACGAGGATGGCGCGGCCGCGGACCTTGCCGGCGTCGAGGTCGTGCAGGGCGTCGACCGCCTTGTCGAGCGGGTACTTCTGCGTGTGCAGGGTGACCCTGCCGGCCTGCGCGAGGACCATCAGCTCGGTGAGGTCGGCGTAGGTGCCGACGATGTTGCCGACGATGTTCCGTTCGGTGGAGATGATGTCCAGCGTCGGGATGCGCAGCTCACCGCCGTAGCCGATGACGAAGTAGGAGCCGCCCGGCGCGGTCATGTTCCAGCCGTCCATCTCCGCGCCCTGCTCCGCGACGTAGTCGAAGACGACGTGCGCGCCGGTCCCGCCGGTGAGGTCCCTGACCGACTCGACCTGGTCGCCATCGGCGAGCACCGTCTCGTCGGCCCCGATCTGCCTGGCGAGCTCCAGCGCGTCGGCGTTGCGGTCCACGACGACGATGCGGGCCGCGGTCAGCGCGCGGAGGCATTGGATGCCGATGTGCCCGAGCCCGCCGGCGCCCTGCACGACCGCGGTCGTGCCGGGGTGCAGCAGCGGCACGGCCTTGCGGACGGCGTGGTACGCGGTGATCCCCGCGTCGGCGAGCGCCGCGACGTCGGCGGGATCGGTCCCCGGGTCGAGCTTCACGCAGGCGCGGGCCGACGTGCGGAGGTACTCGGCCATGCCGCCGTCGTCGTCGGACAGACCGGGGAAGAAGGCGTTCGCGCAGTGCATGTCGTCGCCGGCGCGGCACGCGGGGCACAGCCCGCAGCTCGGCTGCGGATGCAGGATCACCGTGTCCCCGACCGCGACATTGGTGACGCCGTCGCCGACCGCGTGGACCCAGCCGGCGTTCTCGTGCCCGAGCACGTAGGGCAGCCGGGGGTTCTGCACGGCCTCCCACTGGCCCTCGACGATGTGCAGGTCGGTCCGGCAGACCCCGGCGCCGCCGATCCTGACGACGACGTCCAGCGGGCCCGTGATCTGCGGTTCCGGGATCTCGTCGATCGACGGGTCCTCGTGGTAGCGGTGCAGCCGAACAGCTCTCATCGGGCGCCTCTCCCCGAGCTCGACACGGTCCGCCGCCCGTCCCGTCCCGACGAGCGGCGACGACGACGGGCACACCCTCGACCCGCACCGGCGCCCGGCGCAAGGTGCGCGCGTCCGGCATCTCGACCAGCCGTGGCGAGGGGCGTTGGATGGGCTCCGCGAGAGAAGGAGGACGCCATGCGGACCGAACGGGTCACCTTCGAGGCGGACGGAGTGCGGCTGGTCGGCGAGCTCCACCTCCCCGACGCGGACGGTCCGGTCGCGGCCCTGGCGCTCACCGGACCGTTCACCGGGGTGAAGGAGCAGGTGGTGGGCACCTACGCCCGCCGGATGGCCGGGGCCGGGTACGCCGCCCTGGCGTTCGACCACCGAGGCTTCGGCGAGAGCGGCGGCCGCCGTCAGCACGAGGACCCCGAGGGCAAGCTCGCCGACCTGCGCGCCGCGGTCGGCTACCTCGCCGGCCGTCCGGAGGTCGACGCGGCCCGGATCGGCCTCCTCGGCGTGTGCCTGGGCGGTGGCTACGCCGTCCGTGCCGCGGCATTCGACCCCCGCGTGACGGCGGTCGCGGGGGTGGCGGGCGGCTACAACAGCCCGGCCGCGTTCGCCCGCTCCATGGGCACGGAGGCC
>DASQTE010000462.1:0-8834 GCA_035642035.1 Blastococcus sp. | reverse complement strand
CGGCGACGTCGGGCTCGCCGAGGAGCTCGCCCAGGACGCGCTGGTCGCGGCCCTGGAGAGCTGGCCGGGGACCGGAGTCCCCGCCAAGCCCGGTGCCTGGCTCATGGCCACCGCCAAGCACCGGGCGATCGACGCCTTCCGCCGCGCGGACACCCTGCGGCGCAAGACCGAGCAGCTCGGCCGCGAGCTCGACGAGGCCGAGGAGCCCGACTGGGCCGCCGCCCTCGACGAGACGGTCGAGGACGACGTCCTCCGGCTGGTCTTCATCGCCTGCCACCCGGTGCTCTCGCGCGAGGCCCGCGTGGCTCTGACCCTCCGGCTGGTCGGCGGTCTCACCACCGGCGAGATCGCGCGGGCCTTCCTCGTGCCGGAGAAGACGCTGGCGCAGCGGATCGTCCGTGCCAAGCGCACCCTCACGGCCGCGCACGTGCCGTTCGAGACGCCGGCCGGCGCGGAGTTCACCGCCCGGGTGAGCTCTGTCCTCGAGGTGCTGTACCTGATCTTCAACGAGGGTTACTCGGCGACGGCGGGGGAGGACCTCATCCGGCCGTCGCTGTGCCAGGAGGCCATGCGGCTGGGCCGGATCCTCGCGGGGCTGGTGCCGGCCGAGCCGGAGGTGCACGGGCTGGTGGCCCTCATGGAGATCCAGGCGTCTCGGCTGGCCGCCCGCGTGGGTCCCGACGGCCAGGCGATCACCCTGACCGACCAGAACCGGGCGGCCTGGGATCGCGTGCTGATCAGCCGCGGGCTCGCCGCACTGGGGCGTGCCGAGGAGTCCGATGCGGCGCTCGGCCCGTACGCGCTGCAGGCGTCCATCGCCGCCTGCCACGCCCGCGCGACGAGCGTCGAGGACACCGACTGGGCCCGCATCGCGGCGCTGTACGAGGCGCTGGCGGAGATGACCCGCTCGCCGGTGGTGGAGCTCAACCGGGCGGTGGCCGTCTCCCGCGCCTACGGCGCCGACTCCGGTCTCGAACTGGTCGACGCGCTCGGCGGGGATCCGGCGCTCGCCGGCTACCACCTGCTGCCCACCGTCCGCGGCGACCTGCTCGAGCAGCTCGGCCGGCGGGACGAGGCGCGCGCGGAGTTCGAGCGGGCGGCGTCGCTGACCCGCAACGAGCGGGAGCGGGCGCTGCTGCTGGCGCGGGCGGCGGCCTGCGGGCCCGAGCTGGGCGGCTGACCTCAGCCCCGCAGCAGCCGCCGGGCGTGTGCCTGCTCGTCCTCGCTCACCTCTGCCGGGCCGGAGTCGACGAGGTCCCAGCAGGTGCGGCCGTCGGGGGTGTCGCCCCACCCGCGGGCCAGCACCTCCTCGACCAGCGCGCGCACGCGCGGTTCGTCCGCGGGATCGGCGGCGAAGAGCACCCGGACGGTCAGCTCGCCGTCGGTGCGGTGGACGCGGGTGTGGTGCGGCGCCAGCGGGCAGGGCGGCTCGTGCGACCAGCTGCCGCAGAGGGCGACCGTGATCGCCCCGCCCGGTGCGCGCTCGTCGCCGCCGTCCTCCAGGACGATGACGGCATCGTGGGCGAAGGCCTCCCGCATGGGCCTCAGCGTGCACCCGCGGCGGGATCGGCGGTACTCAGTCCGGCCAGGAGTTCTCCGCGAGCTGGGCGAGCAGCCGGCGGAGCTCGGCGACGTCGCCGTCGTCGAGGCCGGCCCGCAGCCGGCCGTCGAAGGACGCCGCCGCGCGGCGCAGGCGCAGGAACAGCTGCCGACCGGATTCCGTCACGGTGACGCGTTGGACCCGGCGGTTGCCGTCCTCGCGCGCGCGGGACACGAGCCCCGCCCGCTCCATCGCGTCCAGGTGGTGGGTGAGGGTCGGCTGCCGCACACCGATCGCCGAAGCCAGGTCCGCCTGCGTCCGGTGGTCGCCGGCGGCCAGCGCGTGCAGCACCTGCCAGGTGGGGGTAGACCCTCCCGCGGCGACGAGGACGTCGTCGAACGCCCGGTTCAGCTGCTTGGCCACCCGCCCGATCAGAAGGCTGAGGGAGTCCCCGTCAGGCGTCACCCCCCGAAGATTAGACGGCTAATCGTTAGACGTCTCACCGTCTGCCGTCGCCACGAGTCGCCGGAGGAGGACCCGGGCGAAGCCGGCAGCCTCGGGATCCGTCGGCTCCTGCGCGGCTGCCGCGCGAAGCCACCCGGCCAGAGCCGGGGCGAGAGCGGGGGAGACGGCGGCGATCCACTCGGCGGTCCGCGCCCGTGCCTCGGCGACGTGCTCGGTGCCGCCGTCCGCCCCGTGGGCGATCACCTCGGGTCGGGTGGCGAGCAGGCCGCCGAGCCGCCAGTCCCCGGGTGTCGTGCGCGCGGCCAGCGCCTCGAGCCGGTCGGCTGCCGTCAGCAGGAGCGCGGCGTCGTCGGCGCTCACGCCGCCGCGCGGAGCATCGGGACGTGGGGGATGCCGTCCTCGACGTAACCGGGTCCGCTCAGCCGGAAGCCGAACTGCTCGTACCAGCCCTGCAGGTGCGCCTGGGCGCCGAGCGTGATCGGGAAGCCCTCGCACAGCGCGATGCCCTCGTGCATCAGCCGCGCGGCCAGCCCCTGCCCGCGGAACCCGGCGCCGGTCGCGACCCTGCCGATGGCGCGCGTCGCACCGTCGTCCAGGACCCGGATCGTCGCCGCGACCTCGCCCCCGGATTCGAGCCACAGGTGGACCGTGGCGGGCTCGGTGTCGCGGCCGTCGAGCTCCGGGTAGGGGCACTGCTGCTCCACGACGAAGACGTCGACCCGCAGCCGGCAGAGGGCGTAGACCTCGAACGGGCTCAGCTCGGCGAAGCGGGCCTGGCGGAGGCGGAACGGATCCGCGGTCGTGCTCATGGAGCAGTTCTAGCCCACGCGGTCCGCCGCCCCGTCGCGGTCCCGTCCCGTGCGAGCGACGGTCGCTGACCGGTCAGTCGTCCGGGGGCTGGTCGCTGTGCGCCCGCTGCCAGAACGGCACCAGCACCCACCACCACAGGAGCAGCGCGGCGACGGCGCCGGCCGTGACCCAGGCCTGGGTGCGGGAGAACAGGACGTCGACCACCAGCAGCACGGCCGACGAGATCGCGAGTGCGAGGACGACCAGCCCCGCGAACGCCGACCGGTTGGCGCGGTGGAGCAGTGCCTCCTTCTCCTTCTGCCGGAAGAGCACGCGGTGCTGGGCTGCCGGCGCGATCAGCAAGGCCGTCGTGATGGCCGCTGACAGCAGCGCGACGTAGTACACGTCGCGCTGGAACTCGTCGGCGCCCTGCGTCACCTGCTGGAACGGCACGATCAGCAGGAACGCGAAGAGGAACTGGACGCCGGGCAGGGCCACCCGGAGTTCGTTCAGCAGCTCCATCAGCTCGCGGTCTATACGTTCCTTGCGAGTCTCGCCGTCTCCCGCGTCCGTCGCGGGCCGACCATCCACCTGTGTCATGGCCACCCCTCGTCCTGGACCGGGGCACACCGCCCCGGTGAACAGGGGATGTATGCCCGGTGGACGGCCCGATCGCACGGGAACCCGCGAATCGGGTGACGGGTCGACACGTCGAACAGTCGATCGGGCGACGTGTCGACCGGGGTCAGAGGCCGAGCGCCACCTTCGCCTGGTCCACCAGCTGGAAGTGCCCGACCGCCCAGAAGGCCACGCCTGCGGCCGCGAGCCCGCCGACGGTGATCGCCGCGGAGGACACCGGGTGCTGCCTCGCGTGCTGCCAGGCGTCCTGCGCCTTGCGCTTGAAGACCGCGAAGAACCGTGCGGCCCACTGGAACTCGCTCGACCAGATCCACAGACCGATGAGGACCGGCGGGATGGTGAGCGGGCCCGGCAGGGCGGTCAGCGCGATGCCGAGCAGCACGAAGAGCAGGCCCGCGAGGAACACCCCGATCCGCCAGGACAGCAACAGGCCGGGGTTGCTGTGCATCCGTTCGCGGAACGAGCCCGGCTTCACCGGCCGCGGCTGGCCCAGCCCGTCGGTGCAGTCGGGGCAGCGCGTGGCCCCCTCCGACCGCGAGTTGCGGCGGGTGTCATGGGCGATGTCGGTCATGGGCCTTCCCCCGTGAGATGTGGCGCGGTGGGCGTGCGACGGGCTCAGCTGGTCGGGAGACCCTCGGGCGCCGGGAGG
This sequence comes from Blastococcus sp., assembly GCA_035642035.1. Lineage (GTDB taxonomy): Bacteria > Actinomycetota > Actinomycetes > Mycobacteriales > Geodermatophilaceae > Blastococcus_B. Next base: position 4,752 of record DASQTE010000462.1, on the reverse strand, counting down.
GTCTGAGGGGTGGAGAGGCCCTCGGGCGCCGGGAGGGTCTGGGGGGTCGAGAGGCCCTGGGCGACCTCGGAGGGGCGCTGCTGCTCGCCGGCGTAGGAGCTGACGGCCACGAGCGCACCGGTCAGGGCGGGGATGACCCACTGCAGTATGTCCAGCTGCTCCTGGGCGGCGGCGACGTCCGGCTGTACGGCCTTCGCCCGCCGGCTGGGCTTGGTGCCGCGCTTCGACGGCGGGTTCTCGGCGGCCGAGACCCGCTGGCCGAGCACCCGGCTGTAGGCCGTGGCGCCGAGCGCGGCGGCGGTGAGCAGGGTCTTGAGGGCCGACATGCCGGCCACACCCTGCTGGGCGGTGACGCGCTTCTTGTTGGCGCGCAGTTGGCCGACGCTGCCGATCAGGTGCGCGCCGATCGCGGCGGCGTTGACCGGCGTCCACCGGTCCCAGCCGGCGTTGGCCACCCGGCCGGTGGCGGAGTCGCTCCCGGCCTCGCCGGCGGCGGCGTTCAGCGCGACGGCGTTGGCGAGCGTGCCTCCGAACCAGGCGGAGAGGCCGAGGTCGTGCAGGGTCCGGGACAGGGTGTTGCGCGCCATGACGAGCTCCTTGCAGAGGGAGGGGGAGGAGCCCCCACTACCCCCGGCGGAGCGACGTCATGCCGGTTGCGCGCAATCGAACCCCGGCGTCAGGTGCCGTAGCGCAGCGCTGCCCGCTGACGGGCCTTCGCCGCCTCGACTTCGCGGTCCTTGGGCGGCGCCGTCGTCACCAGGGCGTCGAGCAGCCGCGTGGAGGCCGCCGCGACCTCGGCGACGGCGCGGTCGAACGCCTCGCGGTTGGCCAGGGACGGTTTCGTCGTCCCGCTGATCTTGCGCACGTACTGGAGGGCCGCGGCCTGGACCTCGTCGTCGGTCGCCGGCGGCTCGAAGTTGGAGAGCGGGCGGATGTTCCGGCACATACGCGCAGCGTAAGGCCCCCTGCAGGGTCCCGATACGAGCTTGCGAGTGGCGGGGGGCAGGGGGTCCTTTCAGAAGCCGGCGCGGTCGACCTTGCGGTGGTAGCGCTCGCCGAGCTTGCCGCCGACCACCGCACCGAGGAGCGTGACCAGCAGGATGGCCACCAGCGTGATGACCCCGGCGGTGGTGGCGGTGCCCTCGTCGACCGGGATCCGCGGGAGGTTCAGCTCCTGGAGCACGTTGTACTGGGCGCCCAGGAGCGCACCGGCCCCGGCGAGGACCACGACGACCAGCAGGCCGACCAGCCACACCGCGACGCCCTGCCGGGCGCCGTCGAACCGGGCCATCCGCCCGGCGACGTAGCCGCCGGCGACGTAGGCGAGGAAGAGGACGACGAGGATGGCGATGCCGCCCCTGAGGCCGAGGGTCTCCACCTGCTGCGCCGCTTCGCCGGCGGTGTCGACCCCCTGGGCGAGGCCGAGGGCGACGCCGGCCGCGGAGAGGACGGCGATCAGCAGGACGGCGAGGCCGTTGGCCGAGAGCCAGCCGAAGAACGCCGCGCCCCACTTGATGCCGCCGAACACGGCGCGCTGGGCGGCCACCGCCTCGCGGGGGGTCGCACGGGACACCGTCGCCCCCTCGGTGCGGATCGGTGCCGTGCCGTGCTCGCCGTGCTGCGACCCGTCGTGCCGGGTAGGGCTGCTCTCGGCCATTCCGAATCTCCTCCGTGCCGTCGGGCCTTCGTCGATCCCCCTGCCATCCGGGCCCCGGTGTCCGGTGCGCCCGCCGCCAAACCGGCGCGCGGCCGTGGTCGCCCGTCCGGGTGACCGGCACCACCCGGTCGGAGGACGGCGGTGACCGTGCTGCTGGTCGATGCGGCCAACGTCGTCGGCTCCCGGCCGGACGGATGGTGGCGCGACCGGGCGGGTGCGGCGAGCCGCCTGCTCGACCGGCTGGCTGCGCTGCCCGGCCGTCCGCTCGCCGGCCCGGACGGCGGCGACCTGGTGTGCGACGACGTCGTGGCCGTGGTGGAGGGGCAGGCGCGGGACGTGCCGGCACCGGACGGTGTCCGGGTCGAACGGGCGGCCGGCAGCGGGGACGACGCGCTCGCCGCGTACGCCGCCCGGCTGGCCGAGGAGGGGACGCCGACGGTCGTCGTCACGGCCGACCGCGGGCTGCGCGCGCGGCTGCCGGCATCCGCCGTCGTGGCCGGTCCCGGCTGGCTGCTGGGCCGGCTCGACGAGATCGGTCGTGCACCACAGGAGTGACACCGGGGGAGGCCGGGTAGCCGGACGGGGACGCCGAGCGGAGGCGGGTGGGCCGATCGCCCTCCTCGTCCCGCCCCGAGGAGCTGAGCCCGTGCCCACACCCACCGATCCCGACGGCCCGCAGCGGGTCCTCATCACCGGGGCCTCCAGCGGCATCGGTCGCGCCACCGCGATCGAGCTCGCCGGCCGGGGGTCCCGCCTGGTCCTGGTCGCCCGCGGAGGCGAGTCCCTGGAGGAGGCCGCCGCCGAGGCGCGGACCGCCGGGGCGCCGGCGGTGCTGGTCCGCACCGCCGACGTCACCGACCCGGACGCGGTGCAGGCCGCCGTCGACGACGCGGTCGCCGAGTTCGGCGGGCTCGACGTCGTCGTCCACGCCGCCCAGGTCATGGCGTACGGCCGGATCGAGGACGTGCCCCGCGAGGTGTACGAGCAGGTCGTCGACGTCTCGCTGCACGGCACGGCGAACGTGGCGCGCCCGGTCCTGGCGCTGTTCCGCAAGCAGGGCGCCGGGCACCTGGTCGTCGTCAACTCGCTGCTGGGCAACATCGCCACCCCGCTGCTGGGCAGCTACGTGACCGCCAAGTGGGGGCAGCTCGGGCTCGTCCGGGTGCTCCAGCAGGAGACCCGCGACGAGCCCGGCATCTCGGTCTCCGCGGTGCAGCCCGGCGGCGTCGACACCCCGATCTACTTCCAGGCCGGGTCGTGGACCGGCAGCACCGGCCGGCCGCCGCCGCCGGTGTACTCGCCGCAGCGCGTGGCCCGGGCGGTGCTGTCCACCGTCGACAGGCCGCGCCGCATCGTGCAGGCGGGCCTGTTCAACCCGGTGATCACGGCGGGCTTCCGGCTGCTGCCAGGTGTGTTCGACGTGCTGGTCGGGCCGCTGCTGCAGCGGATGGCGATCGCGGACGACGACGTCCCGCCGACCGAGGGGAACGTCTTCGAGTCCAGGCCCGCGGGCAACGCCACCGAGGGCCGCTGGCGCAGCATCTAGCTCCCGACGGCGGGCGGCGTGGCGACTCTCACGCCGTCCGCCGGGCGCGTGGGACGGCGCGACGGCCGGATCGCTGCGACCGTGGACGTCGGGTGCCCGAGGTCGTGTGCTCCATCCGTCCCCGTGGCCACCTCTCGAAGACGCGAGTGGCCGGCGTCTTCCGCTGAGAGGTCCCTGTGCCCATCCCTTCCGTGCTCGCGCGCCCCCGTCCGCCCGTCGCCCGCCTCGTCCGCTCGGTCGGCGGCCGCGTTCCGCCCCCGTCGGTTCCCCGCCTCCGGGCCGCCGTCACCGCCCTGTTCGTCCTCGACGGCGCCGTCTTCGGCAGCTGGGCCGCCCGCGTGCCCGACGTCGCGGCGGCGGTCGGGGCGGGGCACAGCACCCTGGGCGTCGCGCTGCTGTGCCTGTCGCTCGGCGCTCTCGTCTCCATGCGCTCCACCGGCGGCTGGTGCGCCCGGTTCGGCGCCGGACCGGTCAGTGCCGCGGGCGCGGTGGCGGTGTCGGCGGCGGCCCTGCTGCCCGGCCTCGTCTCCTCGGTCCCGGCCCTCTGCGTCGCGCTGTTCGTCTTCGGCGCCGCCACCGGGATGGTCAACGTGGCGGCCAACGCGGTCGGGGTGCAGGTGGAGGCCGGCGTCGGGCGCCCGATCCTGTCCGGCCTGCACGCCGGCTTCAGCCTCGGCGGGCTGGCCGGTGCGCTCGTCGGCGGTGCGGTCGCGCCGGTCCTCGGCGTCCCGGCGCACCTGGCGCTCGTCGCGGCGGCGGGCCTGTTCGCCAGCGCGTGGGCCCTGCCGGCCCTCGTCGGCGCGGGTCGCACCGCCGTGGAGCAGGAGGCGGGGCGACCGGAGGGCACGGCGCGCCGACCGACCGCGGTGCTCGTCGTGCTCGGCACCATCGCCGGCTGCACCGCGTTCGGCGAGGGGGCGCTGACCGACTGGGGCGCGCTGCTGCTGCGCGAGCACCTCGGGGCGACCGCCGCCGTGGCCGCCGCCGGCTACGCCGGGTTCTCCCTGGCCATGGCCTGCGGTCGCCTGGCCGGCGGCCGGCTGCTGCAGGCGGTGGGGGAGCGGCGGCTGCTGGTCGGCGGTGCGCTGCTGGCCGCCGGCGGCGCCGTCGCGGCCGTGACGACGTCGTCCCTGGTGGTCGCGCTCACCGGCTTCGTGCTGGTCGGCCTGGGCCTGGCGAACGTCTTCCCGCTCGCGGTCGGCCGCGCCGGGGTGCTGGGCGGTGCGCGGGGCATCGCGCTGGCCACGACGGTCGGCTACACGGGTCTCCTCGGCGGCCCGCCCGCCATCGGGCTCCTCGCCGAGGCCGCCGGGCTGCCGGTCGCGGTGGGCTCGGTCGCGGTGATGGCCGTCGTCGCCGCCGTCCTGGTGCTCACCGTCTCCGGCGAGCGGGTGCGTCTGCCGCGGCCGCGCATGCTCCTCGACCGCGCCGTGGCGACGGTGGGCGACCGGGTGCAGCCGGTGGTGTCCGGGTTCGGGCACGGCACCGCCGTCTACGTGCGCGACCTCGAGCTGCTCGTGCCGCGCTGACCGGTCACAGCGGGGTGACG